>NZ_RCSQ01000104.1:0-4776 GCF_004103255.1 Pseudoalteromonas sp. PS5 | reverse complement strand
AATTGGTATAAGCTAGGCTCAATAAGTTGTCTTCTCACAGCGGTTATCCTTTACTGCTGCGCTAAATTTGTTTGCAATAGGTTATCTATTGATGCACAAATTTGCTTCGTATTAAGACATAACTTATGGCTTGCGTGATATTATGCCTATTGAGCTTAGGTATTTTCGTTGAGTAACCCACTTGTTACCCCGAGTTCAGATTAAATAAATAAAACCACTTCGCGAATATACCTATATTTTAATAAGCAATCTAGTGTATGAATAATACAAGCATATTGTACAATATGGGAACTGGATTTTGGTGACTTGAGAAGAGTAAGAAGGTGGGCAAGAGGCTGATATCGTTTCTTGCCCTTAAAAAAGGTTACATTAAACAGCTTCACGAAGACTGATTACGACTTCATCCTTTTCAGAGACAAAATAGAGCTTTTCAGCTTCTTCAGTTAGTGCCGATTTTTCAAAAATAGCTTCGAGTAATGGCAGAAAGTGTGCATTAATGATGTCAGGATCTAGACTTAAAATCATTTCAAAAAGTCCGCCATCGTTTTTGTTTTGTTCATTTGCTTTTTGTAACAGCGCTATCATTGAAGTCATTACTTTTGCTTTAGGAAGTAATTGTTTACAGGAGACTGGTGTTTTGCTTGCGACAAACTTTTTACCCTCAATGGAAGGCTGTGTAGAGGTTTTGAGTAAATCCATAAGTGAAGACTGTGCCTCTTCAATGCGAGCGTCTAACAGGTCACGAGCAGCAGTTAAAGCCCCAACTTGGTCAATAGCCGAGCCAACTTTAGCCTGTCTTAACTTGGCATTATTTCCGCTTACATTTGCAAGTTTGATGGTAGGAGCTTGGGCGATAGCTTTGGCGCTAGCCGAAGAGCCATCGATATTACTTTTCTCGTGCACAACTCTCTTAAATTTCATAAATTAGCCTCACTGTTAGCCCCGATTTGATAACAGCCTAAAAAGATTAAGACTGACAAAAACTAAACTTTAATTTAAAAGTTTTATCATAACTTTTTGATATAGCTCTAAAATATTAATACCAATGCTCATTTAATTAGCAACTAGCTGTGATTTGTACCTAATTCACTAGCGAGTCTTCCTGATACACTATTTATTGCATTTGCATTCGATGTAAATCACTGCAATGCAACCCATTACGCTATATCCTAGACAAATCTATACGTTACGACGCTGACTGTCAAATCAAAATAGTAAATTTTGGCCTCCGAAGTCCTGTTTTGGTGCGCTTTCTCGTTTGCTTGGTTGCAGCAATTGCCCAACATGAAATTATGCTGAATATGTTCGTAAGTATTGAAAATAAAGAGTTTGTTGTACAACAATTTTCATTATAAGCAGTGTTGTCGCCGTTGTTAATTTAGTCATTAAAAGTGGTATTTCAGCCAACTGTATTAGATCACTCTTCGATAAATTCAGTTGACTAATCGTAGGTGGTTGATAATTGTACAACTTGCTTGTTGCTTTAAGGTGCCTGTACTATGTTGCAATGTTTCTATTCTTGTTACAATTGATTATTGACAAGGGGGATTAAAGCTTGGATACTCCTGCACACTAATTAGATTTCTTGTAACATGCGGAGTATATTCGTTTCCGTTGTACATTAAATGAGACATATAAAGACACCATAAGATTTACGCTAATTGTTAAATAGCACATTCGCAATGTGAGAAGGAATAGTAAATGTTCTTACAGCATGTGACTCTGCAATATGATGATTTTAAAGCGTATATTTTAAAGGTGATATAAGTGCTTTAAGTAGACCCAACCGAAAAGCTACTCCTGCTTAAGGAGTGGCTTTTTATTTAAATAACTACAGGCATATAGCTCAAAAATTTAGAATCTAGGATGGTACTTATGGATACGCAGATCCAAAAAATATGCGCTAGCTTGGCGCAGGGAGATCCCGCTTCATTGATAAAAGGACTTGTCATTGGTTATGATGAGCAAGGACAGTTGAGATTATATAATGCTGATATGAGCGCAGAAGAAATTGTAATTGCAGTTGAAATGGCAAAAGCCCGGGCTCTGGGACTAATATCAAACAAAGAACTACCCAGTGCGGTTGCTAACTGCTTGGCTTCAAGAGAGTTTGTAGGTGAAGAGCACGCTTTTTCATCTTGTGATAGTGCTTGCAGTCGGCGACGTCAACGTCGAACCTCTAATTTAGAAAGCTAGATGTTACTTAGTCGGTTATAAAGTAGGTTTTCGTTTTTGCGCTGCGAGTGTTTAAGCGCACCGTGGTACAATAGAGAAAATCACATAACTGGCCTTTACCAATTTAGTGACGTTAATCTGTTATCGAATCGATAGAATTAAATTGTACAATATCTATCAAATTATAATGCAAATGTGACAAAATAATATCTACTACCTCTTCATGATTTGGTTGTTAACTGAGACATGTAGATATTTAGGGGTATTTAAGATGGCAATTTCAAAGACAGAGTTGGCTGATCATGTGGCTGACGCAATGAAAATTAGTAAAACAGACGCTCGTGGTTGTGTGAATGCGGTGATTGATGCGTTTTGTGACGCTCTGCAAGCAGGACAAGATGTGCGAGTGCAAGGATTTGGAACACTAAAGGTAGTTCAACGCAATGCGCGTTTAGGGAGAAACCCCTCAACCAAAGAGCCTGTTCCTATTGATGCGTGCAACACTGTACAGTTCAAAGTGAGTCAACGACTCAAAGAGCTTCTACCGAATGTAAAATAGTCTATGTTGACTGGTTTTTTGCCTGACTATATGGCGGAATTTATCTTTGCGGTAGCAGGGCGCTGTTATCGGCAAGGTTTTCTCGCTTGAAAGTAGAAGCTTAACTAAGCTAATTTGAATTAGAAAAGCCGACTGAGCGTCGGCTTTTTACTAGCTAGATGACCTCGACCTCATCGTCGGTGTCGTTTGTTTCACTCCCTTGACTCTCTTGATCTGCGCTTTTTATTGCATCATCAAGTAGTGCATCAAAGTCGACAGGCGCCAGAAGTAGCTGGGGAAAGCCGCCATGTAACACTTGAGAGGAAATGTGATTGCGTGCAAACGGATAGAGCTGAGCTGGGCAGTATGACCCTACTAATGCCATGATCTCTGTTTCCTCATAGCCCTCAATTTCAAAGATCCCTGCCTGCTCTACAGTTGTATTAAATAATTGTGTATCACTATTCGTGGCTTTAGCTTTACACTTCACAGTGAGTACAACCTCATAAGTGGTATCGCTTATCCTATTTGCTTCAGTATTTAAATCAACGCTAATAGAGGGCTTCCACTCATCTAAAAATACAGCTGGTGCATTGGGTGCATCGAAAGTTGATTTTTTATGGTAAATTTTTTGTAGTTCGAATGACTGCTCAACGGCAGTTGTATTGTCTTTATTAGTCATGTCACATGTCTCATTAATTTACACGCAAAATAAATGCGTATTATGGGAAATTTTATATCGCTTGCTCTTCAATATAGATCAATAACAGCATAGCAATTTCTCGTAACGCTGTAAGCTCTTCTGATATAGCAAGTCTGTGCTCTTTTTCAACAAGATCTCGACACAGCGATGGTGCTGTGAGCTCACCTATTACTTGCTCTGCCTCGGCTGTAGCAAGCTCTTGCTTTGCTACTTGTAGCAAGGTAGCTTGGATCGAATCGGCCATCACTTTAGCATAGATTGAACCATGTTTCATCAGAGGTTCGAACTGTTCGTTCATTTTTACTTCCAAACACGGAAGGTGCTTTTTTTTGCTCAAGTTCATTATTTTTAGCCAATTTATCTGAGAACGCTAGTACTGAAACCTCAATGCACTCCAAGCTCAAAGAATGCGAACTCAAGTTTTTCAAAGGTGATAATAGCGCTACTATATTATTGTACAATTGAAATGTGAAGACATTTAAGTCATCATGCGAATGAGACAAATATAAACTCTACATATTGCTATTTCTTTCTGGCTCACATTATGAAGTGGCTGGTTGCATATCAAGTATGTGTAATAGTTTGATTTTATTGTATTAATGGAGAAATCAAAGAATGAGTATGAATTTACCCCGCTGTCCGTATTGTAGCAATCCTAGCATTGTTGGTGAGATAGCAGGCAAGCTTGCGGCGGTATGTACGCAATGTAATAACGGATATGCTATTGTAGCAGATGACTTCGCTAGCCTGACACAACGAGCGTTTCAAATGGCAACAAAAGGACAAGTTGAACAAGCGATAGGTGTTGTACAACAACACTTAAATAAACATGTTGACGAAAGAAGCTCGGCATTGCGTGAAGCGGAAAGTGAACTTCCTGAAGATAAGCGTAAGCTGACAAAAGAGCAGCAAAAGAAGGCTGCAGAATTGGAGTCTCAACGCATTCTTCTTGCAGGGATTTTGCAAGGCGGCCAGCTATACAAAGAGCTGCTAGGAAAAGCACTTGGTATTGTGAAAGAAGAGAATAAAGCCGTCTAATTGGTGGCTGCTTTAGTGCTGGGATCCCTAGCACTACTCAATATTCCTCCCCGTTATAAGTAAGCATGCTGCTCAAAGGGTGAGCGTCAGCGGATTTATTGGCTTTGCTAAAAACAGTTGCGGCCCAAGCAAATAAACTCTATCCTAATAGCACCATGCGGTGTTTTATAGAAATGCGCTGAAAATTAAGTATTTGACATGTGTGTGTTTTGACAAGTATTGCTAGGTTGTTTTGACTTATGCAGTAATACAGCTGCTTCACCTTGCTCTGGGCTGGTACTATTATTCTAGGACAGTGATTTAGGTAATACCAATTTGACTT
>NZ_RCSQ01000103.1:0-49814 GCF_004103255.1 Pseudoalteromonas sp. PS5 | reverse complement strand
CAGAAATCGCCCAAGCCATCGCCGGCATTGACCAAAGTGGCGGTTGGAGCGAAGCACAAATTCAAGAAATAGCAGCGGCGGTTGATAACGTCACGGTGCCAGAAATCGTCGACACACAACTGAATTTAAAAGTCGCGCCAATGGCCAAAGCCGCCCTTGCCGATGACCTCAACGCGTTGCAAGCCAGTGTCACTGACGCCTACCAGACAGAAATTGCCCAAGCCATCGCCGGCATTGACCAAAGTGGCGGTTGGAGCGAAGCGCAAATTCAAGAAATCGCAGCGGCAGTTGATAACTTAACGGTGCCGGATATTGTTGCAAATCAATTGAGCACCAAATTGGGTTCCCTCGGCGACAATACCGTTGCTGACGCGCTATCGGCCATGGCGCAGTCTATCACGACTGACTACCGCAACGAGATAAGCCAAGCCATTGAGAGTATTGGGCAAAGCAATAGCTGGACACAAGGACAGATCGAAGAAATTGCTGCAGCCGTCGACAACATTATCGTACCTGACATTGTTGACACTCAGCTGAGTTTAAAAGTCGCACCTTTAGCTAAAGCGGCTCTTGCGAGCGATCTATATCAGCTTGAGACCGCTGTAACCGAAGCGTACACTACGGCAATTACGCAAGCGGTTGATAATATCAGCCAAAGTAACAATTGGACACAGGCACAGATAGAAGAGATTGCCGCTAACATCGACATGGTTACTGTCCCAGATATTGTTGATGCACAGCTTAATTTGAAAGTGGCACCACTTGCTATCACAGCAATTGAAGACAGCCTTAACGCATTGCAAGCTTCTGTCACCGAAGCCTATAGAGCCGAAATCGCACAAGCTCTTCAGGGAATAGAGCCAGGCGATAGTTGGACTCAATCGCAAATAGAAAATATTGCTGCAGCGGTAAGTACTGCTATCACCTCTGACATTGTTGATAATCAACTCAGCGCAAAATTAGGAACTCTTGGCGACAATACCGTTGCAGACGCACTTTCGGCCATGACCCAGTCTATCACGACTAGCTATCGCGCCGAAATAAACCAAGCCATTGAAGACATAGGGCAAAGTAGTAGCTGGACGCAAGGGCAGATCGAAGAGATTGCCGCAGCCGTCGACAATATTATCGTACCAGATATCGTTGATACTCAGCTGAACCTAAAAGTCGCTCCCTTGGCCAAAGCGGCCATTGCTGACGAACTATATCAACTGGAGAACTCAGTAACCGAAGCGTATACCGCGGCAATTGTCCAGGCAATTGACAATATCAACCAAGGTAGTAATTGGACACAAGCACAGATAGAAAGCATTGCCGCTAATGTCGATGCTATCACCGTACCAGATATCGTCGATAATCACCTCAATGCCAAGCTTGGTGCGTTGGGAGAACAAACCGTTGCAGATGCACTCTTCGCAATGGCTCAATCGATCACGACCAGCTATCGAACTGAGATAAATCAGGCAATTGAGAGTATTGACCTAGGCAACAGCTGGACACAGGCTCAAATAGAAAACATTGCCGCTAATGTCGACTCAGTTAACGTTCCCCAGCTCATTGACACTCAGTTAAGCGCAAAAGTTGCCCCCTTGGCCAAAGCTGCGCTGGCTGATGACTTGAACGCATTAGTGGCGTCCGTCACTGCGGCTTACCAAGCAGAAATCACACAAGCGATTGATAGCATAGAACAAGGCAATCAGTGGACGCAGACACAGATTGAGGACATTGCCGCCAACGTCGATTCTATCACCGTTCCCCAGCTCATTGACACCCAGTTAAGTTCAAAAGTCGCGCCCCTAGCTAAAGCTGCGCTAGCTGATGACTTGAACGCATTGGTGGCGTCCGTCACTGCAGCTTACCAAGCAGAAATCACACAAGCGATTGATAGCATTGATCAAGGTAACCAGTGGACACAGGCACAGATTGAGGACATTGCCGCCAACGTCGACACGGTCACGGTACCAGATATTGTAGATGCTCAGCTGAGTTTGAAGGTCGCTCCTCTGGCCAAGGTCGCCCTTGCCGATGATTTACTCGCGCTGGAGAGCGCGGTCACCGAAGCATACAATACGGCCATTACACAGGCGCTTGACAGTATCAGTCAAGGCAATAGCTGGAACCAAGAACAAATCGAAAGCATTGCCGCCGCAGTTGATGCTATCACCGTGCCAAGCATTGTTGATAATCAATTAAATGCAAAACTTGGCGAACTTGGGGATCAAACCGTTGCTGATGCGCTTTTTGCTATGGCGCAGTCCATCACCCAAACCTACCGCGCGGAGATAAATCAGGCCATTGAAGGCATTGATCAAATTAACAATTGGACGCAAGGGCAGATTGAAGACATCGCCGCTAATGTCGATACTATCACCGTACCAGAGATTGTGGATAATCACCTCAATGCCAAGCTCGGTACGTTGGGTGAACAAACCGTTGCAGATGCACTCTCGACAATGGCTCAGTCGCTCACAACCAGCTACCGAACTGAGATAAATCAGGCAATTGAGAGCATTGACTTAGGCAACAGTTGGACGCAGACACAGATAGAAAACATTGCCGCCAATGTCGATTCTATTAACGTTCCCCAGATCATTGACACACAGTTAAGCGCAAAAGTTGCACCCTTAGCCAAAGCTGCCCTTGCTGATGATTTGAGCGCATTAGTGGCATCTGTCACCGCGGCTTACCAAGCAGAAATCACACAAGCGATTGATAGCATTGCTCAAGGCAACCAATGGACTCAAGCACAGATTGAGGACATTGCCGCCAACGTTGACACCGTCACGGTACCGGATATTGTCGACACACAGCTCGCTTTAAAAGTAGCGCCTCTAGCTCAAGCGGCGCTTGTCGACGACCTCAGTGCCTTGCAGGCAGCCGTCACCGAAGCCTACAAAGCTGATATCGCTCAGGCAATTGAGAGCATGGGACAGGGGATCTGGAACCAGGCTCAAATCGAGGAAATCGCCGCTGCTGTTGACAACATCACCGTCCCAGACATTGTGGCGACTATACTTACCGAAAGGTTAGGTGATCTGGAAGAACAAACGGTTGCCGATACATTATCTGCTATTCGTCAGTCTATTACGCAGGCGTACCGCACCGAGATAAACGAAGCTATTGAGCAGATTGCTCAGGGTGCATGGAGCCAGGCTCAAATTGAAGAAATTGCCGCAGCAGTCGACAGTGTCACCGTGCCAGACATGCTTGATGCACAACTGCCCGCGAGAGTTGCTCCACTGGCTCAGGCTGCTGTTGAAAACAATCTGAACGCCCTGCAAACTTCCATCACCGACGCTTACAGAGCTGAAATCGCGCAAGCCATCGAAAATATGGGCCAAGGCAATCAGTGGACTCAAGCACAGATAGAAGACATTGCAGCGGCAATAGACCACATAATCGTGCCAGGCATTGTCGACACACAACTTGAGGAAAAACTTGCGCCACTTGCCCAAGCAGCACTTGTCGATGATCTCAGCGCGTTACAAGCAACCGTAACTGAGGCCTATCGGGCTGAAATAGCCCAAGCAATTGAGAATATTGGTCAAGGAATATGGAGCCAAGCTCAAATAGAGGATATTGCAGCGGCCGTCGACAGTGCTACGGTTCCAGATATTGTAGAAGACAAACTTAACGAAAAGCTCGGCACTTTTGGCGAACAGACCGTTGCAGACGCGCTATCAAACCTAGCCCAGTCAATCACTGAGACGTATCGCACGGAGCTGAGCCAAGCCATCGATAGTATTAACTTGGGTAACCATTGGACTCAAGAACAGATCCAAGAAATAGCCGCGACTGTCGACGCGATCACTGTTCCGGATATGATTGATGCTCAGCTAAATGAAGATACATTGTGGCCCATTATCGCATCAAAGACTGCGGCACAGATCGATACACACATCAACGGATCCGTCGTTCCAAAAATAGCGCAGGAAGTAGACAAACAACTACCCGATATTCTCTCTACTGTTGTACAATTAGAGATATCTAATCAACTTCCACTATTTGTGAGCGGTGAGGTTGATAAGGCGTTTGGCGCGATAACCTCAGAATTACCGAGTTTAGTTGAGTTCAAGATCAATGAGGGTCTAAAAGATGAAGGCAGTATTGCCGCATACTTTCAAGACAATGTAACCGCGCTTGCGCAAGGTATTGTACAAGAGTATGTCGACACAACGGTGTCACCCTTTATCGAGCGCATAGTACCTGAATACGCATTGAATGAAGTACAAGCTGCGCTCCAAGAAGCGGTTCCTGACTTGGTAGACAGCACCGTTCGTACCGTTGTAGATACAGAGGTTGAAACATTAAAGTCGACCTTTATACCAAACCTGGTCACGTTAAAATTAACTGAAACCGTGCCACAGCTGGTCGAAGACCGCATGGCACAAATACTGACTCGAGTATCACTGCCAAAAAGACTGAGATTTGAATTTTCTCAGCAATCAACGCAGTGGATTGTACAACATGAGAGAAATACCAAAGATTTCTCGATTGAAATTTTTAACAGTCAAGGTGTGCGCATGTTCGCACATCACGAAATCATTGACGACATGAGTTTTGTGGTGAGTCTCACCGAAGCCCTAACCGGCTTCATTGACGTTGTGTTTTATTCATAATTCGACGTAAGAGGACAGTCAAAGTATGGCTAACTACCCTATTTTTCACGGTATCACGCTAGCAAATAGCGCAACATTTGAAAACCTTGTTATTGAATCCTTGGCTTCAGATCCGCAAGGCGCTTCTGAAGGCCGCGTGTGGTATAACTCTGCTGAAAAGCAATTTAAGGCATCGATCACTGACGAAGGCGGTGCGCTGACAACGATAGCTTTTCAAACAACCCAAGAGTTTACTGACTTTTTAGCAGCGCTTGCATCTCAAGAAGCTGGCAATTCAGGTGCTTCTAAAGTCGGTTACGAAGGCAAGCAAGGCAGCAATGCGAAGTTTTCAGCGCAAGCAAGCACGCTAGACAATATCATCGGCGCCATCATTGATGCTGTTGATGCAGACAAACAAGCATTAGCTGATTTAGGTGCGCAAAATGCAGGCCTTGGTACCAATAAAATTGGCTACGAAGGTAAAGCAGGTGGTTTAGGTGAATTTAGTATTGCACCGACCACGTTGAAGGCAGCCCTAGATGCGATGGTTGATCAAATCGACATCAACAAAGCAGCCAGTAAAGTCAGCTCAGAGGCTATTCAAGCTGAGTTAGACAAAACCCAAGCAGCAGCAGGGTTAAGTGAGTCTGGCGATTATACGCCTTCAACTGGGGCAAATTATCTAAAATCAGAAGATTTTACTAACGCATCTAAAGTGCCTTCTCTCGCCGCTGCTGACGAGTTGTTAGATGATGCAATAAAGTCGCTAACAGACACGGTACAAAGCAATAAAGTTGCCGCTGAGCAAGCCGATGACTTAAAACTAAATATTGCGGGCGGTGTAATGACTGGCGCACTCGATATGGGTACCAACCCAATCAGTAGCGCGCACGTACCTACGCAACCCAATCACCTAGTTAATTTAAAATACATCGATGGTATGCGTGCCGGCTTAGATGTCCGAGAGTCCGTACGGGTCGCAACAACCGCCCCCATTGCCAACCTCGGTGGTGATATTCAAGATAATGGCGATAACAGTTATCAAATTGATGGTGTAACACTCGTCAGTGGCGACCGCGTACTTATCAAAAACTCAGCAAGCCAAAATGGTACCGACTCACCAAGCGCGATTTATAACGGTATTTATGTCGTCACTATCTCTGAGGTTTCTGACCAAACGACCGAAGCAAAAGCTGAATTTGAGCGCGCGATAGACGCGGATGGTACGCCAGATGGTGAAGTAACTAATGGCATGCACACCTTCATTGAAGAAGGTGCAACCTATGCCAATGCTGGTTTTGTACTTGGCACCCCCAACCCAATTAGTCTAGAAACCACCGAGCTGACTTTCGTACAATTCTCGGGCGCAGGCCAGCTAACAGCAGGTGCAGGTATTCAAAAAGATGGCAATACCCTATTTTTGAATTTTGGGGCTGGTGTTAAGGAATCTCCAACTGATGAGATTGGTATCGACTTTGGCGATGGCTTATTTACAACTGAAGATGGCAGCACCGAGTCAGATGCGTCAGCGGCTAAGCTACAGATTAAGATAGATGGCGATACACTAGAAAAAAGTAATGCAGGCCTGAAGGTTTCAGCCACATTCCAAGACAGTGTGAATGCCATTGCCAATGAACTCAACGCCACCCAAATTGCTGCAGGCCTTGAGGCAGACGGTCGCTATATTGCTGATTCAGAAACGAATTACTTAACAGCGGTCACTAGCTTAAAAACAGCTGATAAAGCGTTAGATGATGCAATTAAAGCCGTTGATGAACGTCTATCCAGTGAATCAGAAGCACATAACAATGCAAGACAAGCGCTACAGTTAGAGCTTGATAAAACACAAGTAGGCACGGGTCTAGAGCTGGATGGAAGCTATAAGCAAGCAACCGACAGCAACTACTTAAACACCGCGACGAGTGTACACGATGCAAGCTTACTCTTAGATAGCGCATTAAAGGCAGTCTCTAGCGAGTTAGTCGCTGAAAAGATTGCCCGAGAGAACGCTGACAACGCTATCAAACAAGGGGCAGGACTATCAGCAGACGGTAGCATGCAAAGTGTTGATAGCTACACTTATATCAAGGATACAACGTCGCTATTTGGCGCTATCACCAAGTTAGATGTAGAAATGGCATCTGAACTGGGTGGCGTACGCTCTAATATCACCAATGTCGTAAACCAAGTTAATGATAATGTTTACTTCGAGCTGTCACAGAACAAACTGATGCAGCACAAAATCGAACACAATCTAAACTCTGAATATGTCGACGTGATGGTATGGGTGGAGCGCGGTGAAGGCGAAGATGCCCGCTTCTATAACGACATTACCATGGTCAAGCAAGAATCAGACAATGTTGTGATGATTTACCTAACTGAAGCGGCAAGAGTAAAAGTCTCTGTCCAAGCAGTTCGTAAACTTGCAGACCCAACAGCTTAAGTTTTTCGGCCTACCTTGTATTAACGCACATAAATGGGCCGACGTAGTTGTCGGCTCATTTATGTTGTACAACATATGAAGAAGGAGGCAAATATGTCAACCTTGTTTAGTTTTTACCGCGTCAATGTTGTTGCTCTAAAAACGCGCGAAGATGCTTTGTATGTATTGCACGATGCACTATCGGAGCTAAAGGCTGCCATGCTCAGTGAGCAAGGCGTGCCAATCAAAGAGCTAACGCAAGCCATTACGTTCTTACGCCGATTTTATGAGCGTATTGAACGCTTGATCCTTGACGAAGGACATTTGGATTACCGCAAGTTACAGCAAAAGCAACAACAGAGCGTGCTTTTACTGAATGCTATCCAAATCAATAAAACGGTGTTGAGGCGCAAATAATGACGGTGAAAGATGTCAAAACGGTACAAAGTGCAGGCTGGATAAATCAGCTACAAAAACAGATTGAACGCTTCTTACTCAAATCAAATAATGGCAAGGTGCCCGTCGATGTACCAACACACCTAGCACACAAGCTTGAGCACACCAAAAGCAAACAATTCATCGACAGTACAGATGAGATGTCTGCTGAAGACATGGTGGTTTTTGTTCAAGAGCAATACGAGTTATTGAGCTTGTTGCAGCAAGTTGCCACAAATTTTGATGGTAAGTGCCGCTTTAGTGGCATTGACATAGATAGGGAAACAGAACCCCCCTTCCGAACAGGCGCAGAGCAATCGTGTCCATCTTACGATACAGCCAAACCAGAGAACCCAATTAAAAAATAGGAGACGATATGTCTACTTCTGAATTGCGCGTGATGACGAATATGAGAATGTTCGGTCGTTCAGCGCTTAGTTTTGATCAAATTGATTCTTTTCCACTGAACCCTTTTCCTGGGCAATTTGCACTTGTCGAAGGGATCTTATACATATATTCCAAGATCGGCGTAACGCAAACTTGGTTTCCATTAACCAATAAAAAAAGTTCCCATGTCCATTTTCAATCAACTCCCGCTTTCGAATGGACAGTGTCGCATAACTATAACACCGATGAGTATGTGTTTATGGTGTATGACGACAACGGCAATATATTACATGCCAATCCAACCCCTATAGATAAAAACAAGTTTAAATTAAATTTCAGTCATGCGGTGTCAGGTAAAGTAGTGGTATTTATCCATAGCGACTTGGCCATCCCTAGACTGGCAACTGAAGATGGCATTATCGAAATGCTAACCGTTAACCAAATTATTTCTGTTGCACAGGGCAAAGTAACAGCGGATAGCAATGGGTTGATGGTTGACGGAACCGATGTAGGGACAACGCTAACCGATCACGCACAGCACATCGATTCATTTAATGGCATGTTTACCGCCGATTTCGATCACACCAAGGTCATAAAAGACTTATTACCTAATACCGATCAAGAAACTTTAGGTCGAGCTGATCACCCATTTGCCCAAGTACACGCCGCGACTATATCAGCAAATTCAGTCGACACACGCTCTCAAAGTGAAGATCCAGACACACAACAAGGAAAGTTACTTGCTAACCAAGTAGATATTCAAGCGCGGACAACCAGCGCAGGTGTTGCCCCAGCACAAATCATACTGACTGGCTCTGATAAGACGCAGTATCTATTACGTTACGACGAAGCAACTGGTCAATTAAAGTTAATAGATGAAACCGGTGCGCCTCTAGAAATCAATGGCCAGGCATTTACTGGCGCACGTATTGATGTTGTACACGGCGCGCTGGAAAACCTCAATGTCAGTGCTAATACCGTTTTGGGTAGTGGCGCTGCAAACAGCGCTGAAATCAACGCCACAACCACCTTCAATGCACCAGTGAGCTTCTCGGAGCATGCAAGTATTGGCAATGGTGATGACAACGTTAATATCAATTGTGGCGCTGAACAGCTGCTCACCGTGATCAGTAAGTTCTTTAACTTAAACTCAGAAGGCAAGTTAACTGTTAAAAACTTGGTTGTGTCAGAAAACCTAGACGTAGCAGGTACACGCACCGAAACTAACTCGACCAATGTTACCTCTGGTGAGCAATTTATCACGCTATTAGCAGGCACCACTGATGAACCAACCTTGGACGCAGGCCTAAAAATTACGCGTGGTAACTCGGCCAATGCAGCCATTTTATGGGATGAAACACTCAATGCGTGGACACTTGGTGTCGATGGCGATATGCGTGCCATTGTTCGCACAGATGACCTACGCTTGCTCACCGAGCAACAACACCAGCAACTCACGACAGGTGAAAGTACTCACCTACACTATCACGAAGCGGATCGAGATAGAGCAAATCATACAGGTACACAGACGGCACAGACAATTTCTGACTTCGCTCAAGCGGTAGCACAAACTCAGTCAGTACAAAGCAAAGTTGATAATGTACCGGGAAAAGGCCTTTCAACCCATGATTTGACTGATGAACTGATCGATAAAATCAATAGTGCGCTGCAAAGTGTGAAAATGGCTGACATTGCTGATTTACCCGACTTATCAGGTGTGGGGCCACACCCATCAGATGACTTTACCCATGTGGAAGTAGCAAACTTACGTTCAGGTAAAACTGCTACTGGTGAAACCATGCATAAAACATTGGTTTTCGGCGGTGATGAGCCACCACCAAATACAGATGCTGGCATTAACGACATTTGGTTTAACACTGCGGGCGACGCCACTGTTGTTGAGCGGAAAACGGCCGAGGGGTTTCAACCAATTGTCACTATTGCTTCGGAAATGAATATGCAGCACTCAGATGTTGAGTACGTGATGTCTGCATCTATTAAGGAATACATTTTTAAGGTTAATGGTGAGCCACTCACGCTCAAACCCAAATTCCTTACCGTCTACTTGAATCGGAAACTCTTGCGTAAAAGTGAGTACACCATCAACGGGACGCAGAGTATTACGCTAAATATCGATTTATCGGTCGATGATGAAATTGAGGTTGTAACTGCTTAATGCGGTTGAATTCATAGCTTAAGGAGAATACCTAGATGAGTAATATTGATGACCTATTTGTGGTCAGAAAAGGCGGTGGACGCCAGTATTTAAAAGCCAATAAGCGTTACGTTGTTACCCGACAGGGTGCCGTCGTAGAACTGGATACCTCAGATCCATCTTATGCCGCACAGGCAGAAAACCAAGAAGCCCTGTTGTTGCTGGGTGATAAAGGCGATCTGCGTCAACTCGAAACCATTTATCGTAATTTGACAGTGCTCTTCAATGGCTCTGTTCGAAAAGAAGAGATGTATCATATTGAGGCTGGTGCGATATCTTCAGTCAATGCCCCTAACGGCAGCTATGATGCCACAGGTTTAGCCTACCTTAAAAGTGTGCGCTTCAAATCTACGGCCAATACCACGGTAAACTATGTAGTCCAAGGTAGTAATGACGATCACACTTGGCATGACATCTTCGAGGGGAGTGTTACGGTGCCAGAATCAGAGTCAGCATCCGATGAGGGATCTGTCGAACTGATAGCACCACAAGGCATTGCAAAATTTAGGTATTTTCGCGCCAGTGCGCAAGCAGGAGAAGATTTCCGAGAAATCGTTTTTGTTGTAGAGGAAATAGCGAAAAGTAAGTTTCTTCCGTTAGATGAGGCGGGTAAGCTACAAGAACTCAATTCGGAAACATATGATGTGACCTTTTTCGTGCAGGGCGCCCTGATCTATCAACCAAACTATTGACGTTTGTGGTACCTCGTGAACTCTATATTAGAAATAACTGGGGCGGATTTATTGGTTTTGCAGATACTCCACCGGCCGCCCCCTACCCTATCAAAGTACTCATAAATGATGTTGAAAAGGGCACATTTACGGTCGATCCTAACGGCACGACCAGTATGTCAAGCTTGACCAGAACCAAGTTAGTTCCCGGTGATAGAGTGAGCTTACTCACGCCTGCATATGTGGATGCAACCATGGCTGATCTATCTCTTACTTTGGTATTCGATAGACAAGAGTTAGCTTAAATACCGTGCTAGCGAGCGCTAGCACGCCTACTCAAGAAGGAAGTATCATGGAGAGTATAATCAAAGCTCTTTTTAACTGGGCACTTGTTGTAGAGCAAGATGGTTCAATTCGAGTGATGGCGGATGTGTTTTTATCATCAGCGCTTATCATCGGTTTGTTCTTTCTATATCGCTACAAAATGTCTCCGTTATTTAAACAAATTGAACAAGCACTCCCCGCTTGGGTTGAGCAAACCAGTACGTTCAACGAACTGACTAAAGCGCATAGAGAAACCGCTAAGCGACTTGAGCATATTGTTGAATTAATGAAAGATCTTGATGCGGATCAACTCAGATTTCATGAGGATGTTAGATCATTTATCAAGTCGCACCCAGACGCTTTAGAGCAGCTCTCCTCCGCCACCGTTAATCAACATAACGAAACGCAAAAAGAAGTACGAGACTGGCTTGATAACATCGTGGACAAAACCCAAAACAGTAGCCACCAATTAGCGACAATTCAAACTGAGTTGAGAAACATTTCAGCGCTCCTAGTCGCCGCATCAGCCGCTCGTTACAACAAACCGTTAAATTAACCTCAGCCCACATCAGTGGGCTGCATTCTATCAAGGGAAAATACAATGCATGTAGCACCAAGTACACATCATAAAAAGCTTGCATTTAGAATGAATTCATCCAAGTGGATTGAAACATTTAAATCAAACCAAACTTTCTCACTGAATGAAATGGTCAGCTACGAACCTCCTTTTCATATTGAAAGCCAAGAGTTATTAATGTCTTTATATGACAAATGGTTTAGTTGGTTGCTCGACTTAGAATCTGAACTTAGCCAAGTTGATCAATGTGATGGCACAGTAAGGCAGCAGATAAAGATTGCCACAGAGCAACTCAAAAATACGCTATTGAGTGAATGGGAAGTAAAAACCAGCGCACAATATTTACTGTGGCAACGAGTCTATTTCAATGCACTTGATGCGTTTGTCAGCCAGATCAGTGCAATCTCTCAGCCAGATCCCGAAACTGTCTTTTCTTACTGCGCCGAGCAATTGCTTGGATTCATGCAGCATACCCTATTAATAATGCACGAAATTGACACAATCATGAATCAGCCAAACAAGCGTCATTTCGTTTCACTAGACGATTATGGTTGCTCAGTGTATCGACAACAAGGCAAAGATCTTGTGAGTGCAAGGCTACAAGCATATCGACATAACATCGAAATCGATCAGCTTGGTGAGTGGGAGGTAAAACACTATAACAATATCGACGTACCTAATGATATGCATTGTCAATTACAAAGCATACTAGATCAACAGCCATAGCCATCATTTTGAAGTGTTAACGAAGAAGAAAAGTAAGCAATATAGGCTTGTGGATAAGCGATCATTTACCACTGATCCATGTGATTACCCACCACTGATTTATCAAAAAAATCAGTGGTAAAACAGCTGAAAAATTAAGCTTGCTGTGGATATTGACCACTGATCAATATGAAATTTATAAAAAAATCTGTGAATAAAGAACCTAATTCTGTGGAAAATTTGTGGAAATAAAATCAGATAAAAAACACAGCCACTGATTCTAATGATTGGTAACCACTGATCTGAAAGGATCGAAACCCCTGATCTTAATGATTCAAAATTCCTTAAAACCTTTTATAATATAATAACTTACTAACAACCTAACCTTAACTAACCAGATCTAACCTATAGATCTAAGTAGATATAAAGATCTTTAATCTATATTAACCACTAGAAATTCAAAGTTCCAAACTTGCTGTTTTTACAAAAAATAAGTTTAACAGTTGCGGTCAATAAAACGCCCTTCACTGCTTACTAAATACGTACTGACGAACTAAAATTAATCAATAAGAACAGGGAAAGTCTAAAGTAGTTATTTTTAAGTGTAAAAATTATCAATTAAAACATAAGCTTAAAAGTTTAAATCAATAAAATAAGTGGTAGATAAGTAAATCACCTTAATCATCAAAATCAGAGGTTATGATTAGTGCTAACAAAGACTAATCAGTCAAATCAAGGGTCTAAGTTGATTTTACTGATCAGTAAAATCCATTTACTGCTCAAAATGGGGGATTTAAACGATCAATCAAATGAGTGTAATCATAAAAATCATAGGTGTTACACGATTTGAGTGATCAATAAAATGAGTACAATCATTAGAATCAGTGGTTGAGTTGATTCTAATGATCATAAAAATCAATGTAATCAATAAAATCAGTGGTACGAAAACCTTTAAAAATCGCTGTAGTATCAAATAATCATTGGAATCATAGGTCAGCTGATAATGGTGAGTAATCAATGAAATCATAGCAATCATAAAAATCAGCGGTAAAGTCTAAATTCTATAGCTCAAGAACAACGAAAAGTTCACCACTAAAATTTTAACTGTATGATTATTAATGAAAAATTCACTTTGATATCATTAAACAGGAGAAACGCAACGTCATGCAAAATCTCACGGACCTCTGATCATAGTGATTATTTTTAACCTGAACCACTGATCTCTTTGATTATTTTTATAAAGATCCTAATTTTTGTTAAAATTAATATCTCGATAACACATTAATTATCAACCACTTATGTTGTATTAATCAGATAGATCAGAGGTTATGCCCGTCGCTTGCGAATATGACTTTTTTGCGGCAAACTCAGTCCAATATCCCTACGCGCTGTTCTAAACTAATCAAATGAGGATCATGATAATGTCAAGTAAAGAGATCACTCGAGATGATTTTATCAAAGCTGAGTCTGAAAAAACTGCCCTCTTCGGTATGGTTAACCAACGAACTGAAATTGACTATGCAAATGCAGTTGAGTTTTTAGCGTGTATTCCTCGTTTTTTGCGTAAAAAAAAGAATTGGGCAAGATTTTCAGAAGTCGACACCGCTGTCGTAAAATTTGAAACTACCCATGACAATATTGATTACGAAATCCAAATGTCACCAGCAACCATTGAGCGCAAAGGTAAAGATGGTGATACAGAAGAAGTTTTTATATGGCCTGGAGATAGGGAAGAAAAAGTTGAAGCAGCGATCATGCGTATAGCATCCGATGGTGGTTTACTTCAAGCAAATGGTCGATACCAAAGAGATGATAATAGACCGGTTTATGGGTGTTACTTCTCTGTACATAGAATACAAAAAGAGCTCGAAAAAATAGGCAAGAGCGCTCATCCTGATGATATTAAAGAAGCCATTGAAGTGATGAGTAAAAGTGCGTTGCAGATCAGAAGCTTGTCAGGTAATGGTCAAGATGTTCAGGAGTTTAGCTCTGCAGTTTTTCCGCAAAAATATATCTCCGGCAAAGCCACTGGCCACAGGGACGATAAATGCTATGTAACATTTCATCCACTGCTCAATGCTGCAATTGAAGCGATGCGTTATCGTCCTTATCAATTTGCACAAGTAGAGATGCAAAAAGGACTATCTCGTTATATTCACATGAGACTGATGATGCGATTTACCTATGCTGCTGCGGGAAAAACATACTCCTTACGCGTGCGAAAGCTATTGAATGATTACGGAAAACTACCAGCCAGTGAAGTAATATCTCGTGCTCAACTAAATAACTGTGGTCGGGATGTTAACTCTGCATGCAATAAGCTAGTTGATTCTAAGGTGCTGCAAAAATTCACTAAAACAGCTATTCGTAAAGATGGGGAAATTGTTGATTACGAGATCACTTTTTATCCTCATGAGGAGTTTAATGCTGCTCAGTTACAAAATAATAAACTTAACAAAATGGTACAAGCGACTGGAAAAGTTCAATCTGAAACCGTGATTGAGCATAAAGAATTATAGTTATTGTACAATAACCAATTTCTGTATGAGCTCATCTTTTGCGTTCTGATCAAGGACTCACCTACCCTTTCTTGACTCACTAAATAGTAAAAATTAAAATGCGGTGCATGTTAGTTTGTCTTAAAGTGTGGTTCGACTTTACATTCTACCATGACGAAATGAGACTTAAGAGTAGTGATGCACACTACATTGATTGAAGATTACTTACCGGAGGGAGATTATGGGCGAGCAGTGTAAGAATATGAATTTAGTAGGTTCGAATGCTGATCTACACAAAGGAACTACACTTCTTCGAAAAAACGCTAAAGACTGTGATAAAGTGAGCCAAGATGATAATGACTTTATTTCTTGGGTACTTGCTGATTTATCATTAGATGTTGATGTACCATCGCGTTATAAAATGAACCAATAAACTTAATTGATTATAAGTAAATAGTATGTGCTTGGGCTTTTAAATACCTGAGCTTACTGAGTTCAGAGACGGGCTACCTTTTAAAAAGGCGTTGCTTGTCGTAGTGGTTAAATTACCTCTTTTGCTACCCGTTTTTATTCACCTACAGATCTCACTTTTTCCAGATATCGCAAAGAGTCTAAACAAATTAACTACTACCCTGCTCTATTATTTAATTCAGATAACTTTCTTTCGCACTGAAAGAGTGTATGGCAAAAAGTCTTTCGATTGTGTCGTCATATTTATTTTAGCTGAGATGATAGCAAGCCAAGAAATAAAGTTATGTAGTTAGTCTTAACATGTGCCAAGTGACCTATCACCTCGTTTAAGGGCATAGGTGCAAACCTTGGCATAACTATGTCGCTACGTTATACTTATACGGCTTTAGAAGGGGGAATTTATGGCTGTTACATCGGTAAAAAAAACAGAAAATGTGCGAACGTTCATACCTAAAATGAGCAACTTTGAAATTAGTTCTAAATACGAAGGACTGAGTTTTAAAAAGGAAGACTTAAGCAAGTCGATCGCTGATCTAAAAGCAAAGTATGCGAGATAAATATGGTGTTGCACAGGATTGCTACTGCTATCCTGGATCTGATGTACTAATTAATAAGCTTAATATTACGAATGCAGATGAGTTATCAGAGGCCGAGTTAGAATTTACCGCTTTTAGATATAGTGAATACTCATCTACCCTAAACTCTCTTGACGAGTTTAATTTAAATCACCTAAAGCACCTCCATTGGTATTTATTTCAAGACGTGTACGCTTGGGCTGGTGAAATCAGAACAGTTGATATTTCCAAGGGAGATACCCGGTTTTGTACTTGTTCTCGTATCGACGTTGAAATAAAAAAGCAGTTCCAACAAGTTCAAGCATTGAATATACATGCAGCTAAAGCAGAAATTTTGGCTCAACTCGCAGACGTATACTGTGAATTAAACATTATTCACCCATTTAGAGAAGGGAATGGTAGAGCTCAGCGTTTCTTCTTTGAGGAACTATTATTCTTTCTAGATATGCCTGCTAATTGGCCCGACATATCAAAGGATGAATGGGTCAAAGCAAATATCGATGGCTATTATGGAAATTTAAATCCCTTACACCACATCCTCATACTCGCTACTCAATAGTTTATTTAATGTTGAAATAGCATAAGGGATGAATGAACTTGGTACTATGACTCAATTATCAGTATTTACTCATTCACTCCATACTTAAAAAATTTAGTATCATAAAGGTTACCCTTAAAGTATCAACTGCCAACAATGTGTTTGGCGACGCTTAGGAGATAATACTTTTTGAGTCTGAGCTACTAGTTTAATGGTAAGTTATAAAACTCGTTTCATTAAGAAAGCTATTTTGAGGTGAGAAATCTTGTCAACAATGCCATTGCCGCGCTCTGCTATCGTCAATGTACTTGCACCCTTCTCTTCCTCTGGCTATCAATTCGAAATGACTTTACGTTGAGCTTGTTATAGTACTCACTATTTTAACTGTGTTAGTTGGTTTTTATCTAGTTTATGTTAACCTGATTGAAACTGGTTTAGACAAGCTTAATAGACGTGCTTATATCATTACTGCTTGTATTTTGAGAGAGCCACCCTACTTTGGCGTAATGCTTAGATCTTTGCTATGTACCCTACTCTCATCATTCTATGGAATTTCTATGTGCTTGGCGGTTGCTAATACCGGCTCAGTGGATAAGCAAAAGTGGTTCTATGAGATCAATTTACTGTTCGTTTATATGAACTGTGTATCGTTGAAGTTCTACTTTATGGCTCGGTCGAGTATGGAACTAAATATTACTCATGCGTACTATCAACGTACCTAGACTTAGGCTGAACTCTTTATTAAGAAAACGTACCAATGGTACATTTCCATTTCTTTAGTTCGTTTCTTTCGAGCACGCGGCTAACAACCATAGAAGTCTAACTACATTGATTTACCAATTAACTATAAAAAATTGGTGTACCATTGGTACACTTATTTTTGGAGTCAGTGCCAAATCCATTTAAATAGAGTTATCGTTTGAACGACGTCACCCAGTGTGTAGAAGTATACAAAGAAATCAGCAACGTACCATTGGTACACTAATTTTTGGAGTCAGTGTCAAATCCATTTAAATAGAGTTATCGTTTGAACGACGTCACCCAGTGTGTAGGGCATACAAAGAAATAAGCAACGTACCATTGGTACACTCAATTTTAGTGTCAGTGTCCAACCTATTGAAATAATATTGGCTACTTAACGACTTCATCCCATGTGTAGATGTTTACAGAAAAATAAGTAGCGTACCATTGGTACACTAATTTTTGGAGTCAGTGTCAAATCCATTTAAACAGAGTTATCGTTTGAACGACGTCACCCAGTGTGTAGGGCATACAAAGAAATAAGCAACGTACCATTGGTACACTCGATTTTATCGTCTGCGCTAAACCTATTGATATAGGATTGTCTTCGATATGACTTTATCCTGCATTTGGACATATACAAAGAAATAAGCAGCGTACCATTGGTACACACTATTCAGGCTTGCTATAAGTAGTGGGAAAATAAATAGATAAGCATGGATAGCTTATCAAAATACACGATAAAAAGTTCGACATTGAGATCCATATCCCTTATAGTCTTCGCGGAGTTTTATACCTAAAAACTTGAAATAAGTTTGTAAGATAGTGAGTGACACCCGACGTTTTATGCGTCGGGTTTTGTTTATGGGGTCAGAATATTGCTATGCTTTTTGACATCGCGACACAGAATCAAGGTACTAAAAACCAATTTCTAAATTCCCTCTTGATATATCATTTTTTAAAAAATAATGCTGTACCAATGGTACACTTTATTTTTAGAAACAGTTAAAACAAAGTAATGCTACCTCGTTTAATCAAGTTATTTATTTTAACGCGAGAAAACTTTTTGGCCGATAACACCTTTACCCCCCAAAGTACCTACACCTACATAGATAATGCAACGACAAGAACTAATATCTTAGAAAATGTAGATAATAATCTGGCTGTTTTACTATGCCTACACTTAACGAGTTTGTATGACTAAGTGACCGAGCTAAATAAACAAGTTTAAGTACTGGGTTAAGAACTAAGTGCATTTAGCAATACAAAGGGCGTATGCCAAAGATTAAAAAAAACCATGGTTGGAATAGGCACAATCTTAGCCGTCACTTTTTACCGTGTTATTGATAAAACTTTTATAACGGCTGTTATTTATCTGCATAGCTCTGCTTAGTCGCTAAACAGTATACAGCGGAAGATAACCCCTAAGTTAACAGGGTAGAGTAAGTGGGTAAAAAATTTACGTAAGCGATTGCCATTTAACAAATCCGTAGTGGCTTCAGCCAATAAGATTGCAAGAATGGTATGGGCGATGGTTGTGAAAAAGAAGCGTTTGAGTTTGCTTAAAATAAATAATCACAAGCAAAACGAAAAAAGATTGCAATGCAAAACTGGCAAAGCTAGATATTGATGAGAGCCGCTCTATTAAAACCTGATAATACCAAGAGCCTGACTGAATATGCTTGATGAAGAGAGTTTGGGTTGTAATATGAGGAAACTGAGCATTTCGCTCGTAAAAGTCAACATGACTATTACAAAGCGATGAGTCACATTATGTGATGCGTAAGATGTGATAAAGTTTAGATTAGTAAGAGAGGGAGTTATAAGCCGTGTCAGCGCGACAGACGCGCTGAATTAAATAGACTACTTTGATGTGAATCGGCCAAAAAGCGCTTGCTCTGTAATTGATGGTGTTCCTTTGCTGATGATCCAAATAGGGTCAATTCTTGCACCTAACTGGTCGTCTACTGTTCGGTCATTGATCCTTGCTCCAATGGTTCCGATATATCGAGCAAATTGACATTTATGAACTATCGCATCTATCGCACTATCAACAAAACGAATAGGCTCACTACGCTTGGAACCTCTTAAATCACCCATATCTAAGACCAGTACACCGCCTTCCTCGAGCATGTGCCAAGCATTAACAACAGCTTTAACTAAGAAGTGATCAATAAACGCATTTTCAGTTTTGTACCTTTTATATGCTTGACTCTCTTCATCAGTATATCTCTCATCGTGAAATGGAGGAGGGCAGAAATACAGTAAATCAGCTTTTTCTTCAAGTATTTCGTACTTAAACGATTCTGCTTGTGCATTATATAATTCAACTTTTTTACTGCGTTGCTTCAATTGTTTATGCATTAGATTACCAGCCTGAATAACTCTATTATCAGGATCAATACCAACAAAGCGTTTAGGGTAAGGGCTGGCTTCAAATCCCAGTAATCTATCTCCCCATCCCAAGCTCATATCGATCACTGATTTAGGTTTAAAGTAGTGAAAAATTGCTTTCGCTACTGCTGGCCTGTACTGTGCGGCAATATAACGTCTTGTGCCTAGCGCCTTGCGTATAACATGTCTGTCAATGAAGGGCGTATCTTGATCCAAAATGTGATTAAATACGGCACGTCTTGACTCTTGGTCATTCCAACTATCTGTAGCGGAGCCTACACGACTTCCTTTGCATGTAAAGCGGATTGCTTGAAAGTACGGATCTGTCGCTCTGCTACCGGTGTTATCAACATCAATGGTTAATAGTGAAATAGGATGCTGGTAGCTCATACGCGCGTGGTTATAATTAACATGAAGTAAACTGCCTGCATCGAGAGCTTTTAGCGCCTGAAAGTCATCCCAAGCTTGCTCTTTGCTAGTCATGCGGTAGGGCACATCTATATTATTTTTCTCAACCAGTTCATTGAGTAAAGATACAAGAGCGGGTCGCTTTAGTTTTCGTTTCAGTAAGCGCCATTCATCCTTACCTATATTGATATGATTGTCACTACCTAGGTATTGTGGCATAAATGCTTGTTCAGTTGGTAACTGTGTTGTTACCTGGTCGTGCATTATTGAACCTTTAGTCCTGCGCCTGGAGATTTGTCTATTAGTGTGCTCTTGATTATTTATATCACTA
This sequence comes from Pseudoalteromonas sp. PS5, assembly GCF_004103255.1. NCBI lineage: Bacteria > Pseudomonadati > Pseudomonadota > Gammaproteobacteria > Alteromonadales > Pseudoalteromonadaceae > Pseudoalteromonas > Pseudoalteromonas sp. PS5. The sequence goes on along the minus strand of NZ_RCSQ01000103.1, from coordinate 29,524 downwards.
CGTTCACTGGATAAGTGACGGCGGCGAGGTCGACTTTGCACCTCATCAGTATTCAACGCACTTGTTTGATTCTCTTCTTGGTTTAAACGAAGAGAGCGACGTCGATGTCGTTTTTCCAGCGCTGAAGATCCTTGTTTATTATCATCACCCATAAAAACTCCAAGACTCAGTTTATTCGATATTTATAAGCTTAAACTTCAGGCTTTCTGTGTAAAAACGCAACGTATAGCAGACCTGAGAGTAGGGCGGTATCTTGCCACGGTAATGCCTAGGGTGCAATCATTTAGGCATTTCACTTATGACCTTACTTATGGATCCTAAGGTACCTTTATTAATTTAAAAAATAAATTAGCTTGAGAGTGATACAAAGGCCAACTAACTAAACACATTCAAATATCAGGTATCGGAATATCACAATGAACACTTAATAAGTTAACGGAGGATTGCTGTGCAGGCTCTTTCAAAACATTATTACCGCTTCGCGATTTAGGGGGGGTTATAAAGAACCCGAGCGAATGAGACGAATAGTGTTGAGCCTTGAGTAATTCTTTTAGTTGTATCGGACGTTTTTGCTGTACAGTCTTAATGACTTTATTCCAGTGTCTATAAATTGTAGCTCTGGAAATCTGGCAGTGGTTAAGCAGGACGTTGGGGGTAAGAGACGTTAAGGTGTAACCGGCTTTACATAACCTCAGCACTAATTCCACCAAGGTATTTAACGTAGTACTTGCTCTCGCTTTACTGACTTTTTTAGCGCTGATAGATTGGCGACGTTGTTGCTCTGCTGGACTCAACTTTTCTCGACTCTTTAGCTGCACACTTAAGGGGAGTTCTAATTCGTCGGTCAGTATGTCGTTGAGCCGTTTAAGTGTGTATCGGTATACTGTTTTTATTGAGCTTGATAGGTACGCGCTTAACTGCTGCCCAGTAAAGCCGATATACTTATCATTGATCTGAATAATCTTGTCCCATGCAGTTTGTGGAGCCATTATCCGACGATAAATATTGTACAAGTGGAATAGCGTTAAATCGCGTTTACCTTTAACCACTTGCCCATGTCGGTGTAAGTACACCTCCCAATCTTTTGCCAGTTTAGCCAGTTTGTCAGCCGCGGGATCTCGCGCAATACTATTACAAACCTTGGGAGTTCTTATATGATGCGCTTTCATTGCTTTAGAGGGCGGTGCGGTGACAGCGTCCGTTGTAATTGGCACTTTAAACCCTAGCTTTTTTCCTAGCATTTGTAAGCTTGTCACAGGTCCTCCTGTGAGGTAGAGCACTTCTCGCGCGGTTTTGTTATGTTGGCTACCCGGCATACGCATTAATCTAGAAGGGTCGTTTGATGCCCCATGGTCGACTTTCCAGTCGTTGTAGCCTAATTTAATACGCCAGGTTTCAAGCTTTTTGCCTAACTTTGCGGCTATATCTTTCCAGCGTTTTAAGAGTGTGAAACGATGGGTTTTGTTCTGTACCAGCTCAGGCTGATCATAACGCCAGTACAGATGAACGCCACCTGAGCCTGTTAACACCCAGTTAGTTGGTGCTGGTAAATTCGATGCACCTAAACAGTCTGCAATTTGCTGATATATTTCCCATGATTGATTGGCTGTGAGTGGAGTATGACCTGCGGTATCAATTTCTAACCAATGAGCTGTCAGCCCTTTTATATTTTGTGTATTTCGCCAATCAAAAAACAAGTTGGGGGTTAGATAACATGCTGTTGTTTCTGTTTTATGTGTCGCTTGATACGCCCAAGCTAAATACTCTTGCCGTGAAATCCGCTTTTTTCGACGAGTCTCATAAGTTGGTTGCCCACATGGTTTGAGATCAGAAACTTTATTGTCAGACAGGCGTGCTCTAGCAAACCAGCGTAGCGCTTCCTCTTTACCAATATGCCAGTCTACGTCAAATTGTTTGTTGGACGATAGATAGTAGCGAGTTGCGCGCGCACTTGTGCCAGCGTAAACGGAGGCTACAAGAACCTTGTCACGTATCATGGATAAGACCTGTCTGTAAGATATTTAATATGCGATGAGCAAACTATCGCGTCTCTGTATTAAGGTCAGTATGCTATTCTTAATAGGCACTAAAAATCAAGAAGAAAAAGCCGTTTTTTAAGGACTTGTTGTATTTATGAGCGATGTATCGATTGCACGTATAATTATTGTTCTAATTGTTAGTTTTTTATTATTGTACAATATTCTTAAGCCGTACTAAATTATATCCCAAGCTAACACATCATACTGCTAATTTAGGTCGTTGCATCCCATCTCGTTGTGATTATTTATGAATAGGCTGTCATATGTTTATTTTTATTGTACAATAACTTTTCATTTGAGTGCATTACATTTGTTTATCGTAGAATTAAGTAGCACAAGTATGATGTGCTTATGTTAGTAACTAGGGTCTAGCATGACGCTATTAAATAACTTGTTGTGAACTGTTATTCAGATATAACGCCTAGGAGACTATATGGCTGATAGCTATGAGGTATCATCACTTTTACCTGATGACACGTTGCGCCAGATCTTACACGGTTGGGGCTGTCCAGCATTTGCAACGCCTTCGAATGCGAATGTAGCAAATACAGCACAAAGGCAGTATTTTGTACATTTATTTTGTGGCCGCATCCCTACTCAAAGTGAGGTTTTACACGGCACATTTATTGACAGAGTAGGAGATAGCCATCGCGATATGCCGCTTACGCTGGAGCAGCGCTATTTAGGTAGCTTTAACGTTGCGACGGCTGTTGGTGAGAGTGTCATAAATAAAAGTGTCAAATCGACAGGTCGTATATGGCCAGAGCAGGTATCTATCGCTTCAAGTTATACTGCCTTGTCACCGCTTCCCGTTGCATCAATGGCTACGCAGTCTTGGATGTTAGATTGGTCTTTTAAATCAACTAAAACGCTCGTGCTGTCAAATGGGAATCTCGGGTGGCTTAGCCAAGAAGCGCTGTCTGGAGGGTTAAATACCACTGGGGCGACTTGGTTTTATATTTCGGAGAGCGAAAACCGACCTCGCTGGAAAACACGAGTTGTACAAAACCCACACTCATTGGATAACACTGCAGTGATAGAATCTTTGCATGTTGATATGCAAACCAGTGCGTTACCTCTAATTGTCGGAAATGTGGGTGCGATGGGCACTAACTCAGATCTTGAACTGATTTCAGGCGCAACCGGGTTTAATTCACATATCCGGATGGCTGGTTTACGTATAATCACAACTTAGGAGCACAATGATGGCGATAATGTTAAATCCCATGCTTGTCTACCAGTCAGAGTCGATGAATGAGGCGACGCAGGGCGCGTTTAAACAAAGTGATCCAAATATTGCATTGACACGACAATTAGAAAACAAGCCGGCCATGCTGGTCATTACAGACGAGAATGATACGGTATTACTTACAACTGTAGGTGAAACCCATTGGAACATGTCTCAAGAAAGACAAGGAAATGAGCATGATTTAAGCGGGTTTTATTTTTATGAACAAATGTCAGAACAAGCTCAGCAGCCCGTGCTGAGCCAGTACAATACCCCCATTAAGCCCGTCCTTCCTACGCTTGTGTTTACGTCTAATGCGGTGTCAGCGGAGCGGATCCTAGCAAAAGGAGTCGCGACAAAATCCTATTTAGTTGTTGATAATAAAGAGTACTTTAGTAAAAAGGTGGCGCTGGGGTGGCATGATGCTCTATTCAACGAAGGGCAATTTAATCGAGCGCTAAGCGACTTACCTACCTTAGAACTGAGCATTGGAGAGATAAGTGCGTATACAGACGTAAGACTCACCGAGCTTGAACTTGACCCTGATAGCCACACAGTACATGTTGCGGGCAAAGCGCTCCATATTTGTTTTAGAAATTTGTTGAGTGACTGGACGCAAACAAATACAGAGCTTAAAGCGTTGTTGTCTACCATAGCTGAGCTGGGTGTTGACCAATCAAGCATTGATGCGCAATTGGCTGATACTGATCTGTAATATCAGTTAAGCATTTTTAAAGAGTAATACCAATTTGACTTAATACTTGCTCAATTTGAAGGAGTAAATTTGACGCTAACAGCGTTAAAAGTTTCTTATTTAGAGCAACTAAATAGCAAAGTTTTGCCTGGTTATCTACATAGATCTAAATCTCTTGCCGACAGCAGGTTTCGGTAGCGGTGCTACCAAAAAAGCTTTCTTGGTTCAAAACAAACCTAGTAGTTAGGCGGGTATGTATAGAATGACATTTAGGGCTGAGGGTAAAGGCCAGTAGCACTATTTTTAGGGGAATACGGTGATAACAAACTACTCAACGGTTTTAAAAACTTTGTTGTTTTTAAATCACTCCAAACGCAGATTAATGCTTTTTTCAGGGGCATTACCAGCTTTTGACATGGGACTATCAGAAGAGGACATGTTGCAGGTTTTAAAAGCACGTAGCAGTGATTTCATCGCGACGTATGAGTTAATTCCAATTTTATCTGGTAAATCTCTGTCTTACACCGATTCGGTAGAGTATGGAACGCCTAATTGGAACAAATCTGCATTAGTCACAAACCTTTTATACAGCCAAGCTAATGATGAAGCGTCATTATCTCACAAAGTGGCTAGCAAGCTTTATAGTGCGAGCGAACCGTTGCCAATACCAACATGGTTTGCTGTTCTTGAGGGTGACTGGGAACAGGTGGAAAATGTAACCGGTGGCATCGAGTTTTTAGGCTCAGTTGGTGTCGGCGATACTGTTTCTAGCAAGGACTTGCTGGTGATAACTGAGAGTTATGATCAAGGGCAGGCGCCAGATCCTGTCAATATGTTACCTGTAAGAGTTCCCTTATAAGGAGTATATTCATGACCGCTGCCCACTACTGGATTAGCAGCCAAATGCTAGTCAACTGTCTCAGTGAATATCTGCCAACATTTAAAGGCTCAAGCTGGTCTAGTGACCACAATGAAGGCGCGTTGTTTTTACTCGATAGCAGAGAACCTGAAGCCCTTGCAGCATATTTACGCCATCAAAATGGGCTAAGTAAAACGCAGGTTAATAATATGCTCACGCAACCATCGAAACCAATGGGCTGGCGTGATCGCGCACAAATAGCTATCGATGGTTCTGGTGGCATTACGTTTTCTTGGCCTGATGCACAGCGCTACCTTTGCTACCCTCCGCAATTGGAAGAAGGGGAGGTTAAGTCATTTGCTTTTTTAATGAGTAATACTAGTGATAGGGCTACGTTAGATAGCCAGCTGAGCGTTCGAACTCATATTTTTTTCGTGGGTTCAGTTGGTGCGAAAGGAAGTGGTGCCGAGCTGGAAATTGAAAAGGTCGATGAATATAAAAATGGTCGACCCTTGTATGTACCAGATAATAAAGTAACTACACCATTTAATATTTATAACACGCATATTGACCGTCTGAATGTACCACAGCCGCTGTCTTTAATTGGAACAAATGGTATTCGTGTGGCTAATTGCTCAACAAATCCAAGTAGCAATTATTGGCGTCCATTTAAGGTTGGAGGTGTTTGGGGGACTACGGCGGCCTCTGGTGGCAGCTATGTTAAAGTTGATTTCAAAGAGCCGCAAAAAGAAATTACAGGCTTGTTTGTTGAAGGTCAGCTTAATTGGCGTTATCGCTTACCAAGGATAATCAAGGTCTTTTATACATTGGCCGATGGTGTTGAGCGAACAGGTCCCACATTTGATAATACAGGTTCAAATGGTATTGTTACCCTTACATTCCCAGATCCCCTAAAAGGCGTGGTCAGCATGCGATTTGAACTGATCGAATCACTTGCTAAAGACAAAGTCTATAACCGTTGGTCAGGTCATTACAACTACTACTATCACATCGCGATAGAGCAAATGGTTGTACTAGGTTGTGTTTAGCACGAACTTGGTTGCCTATTTCCGTGTTATACCAAGAATGGAGAGATTATGGGATCCACATATTATTGGATAAATAAGCGCAAGCTAGGAGCTGATTTAGCTTCATACTTACCTACTTTCACAGGTACGGCTTGGGGAGGTACCTCAGATCATGGGGCGCTCTTTTGTTTCGATGCTAGGCCTGTTGAAGCACTAGCGGATGAGTTGAGGTTAGAAAATGGTCTTAATGCGGCTCAAATCAATGCTATGTTAGTATCTGGGTATAAGCCTGTATCGTACAGGCAGATGCCTGAATTAGTCGTCAGTGACAACGGTAAAATATCATTTATTTGGCCACAAGAAACGAACCAAGCGATTTATCCACTACAGTTAGAAGCGGGGCCCGTTCAGTCATTTTTTTTACTGATGACAAGGGTAAGCCCGTATGCTTCAGTTGACTCCAACTTAAGTGCTAGGGCTTACGTATTTTTTGCAGGCACAGTCGGTGGCAAAGACTCTGGCGCCGATTTGGAGCTTGAGGAAATCTCTGAATATGAGGTAGGAGGCGCGCTTTTTATGGAGAATAATAGCATCGATATGCCATTTTTCATCCATCAGCCCCATGCCGATAAAAGTACTCATCCACAGGCATTATCTTTACCTGGTACTAATGGTATGACTACCAGAGATTATCAAGGTGTAAATAATTCGGGGCCATTGTATAGTGGAGCACCGCGTGGTATATCAACACCACCTTATTCTGCGTTTCAAAGAAATTTGTGGCTTTCAAGTGCTTTAAATGGTCATTTGCAGGTTAACTTTGAAACCATTCAGCGCTCTATTTCTGGAGTGTATATTGCGGGACAGATAGGGCGACGTAACCGTTGTCCAAAAAAGATAGAGTTTATTTGTATTGATGCTCAGGGCGTATGGCACAGTGTCCATACATTTGTCATTCAAGGTACACGAGGAATTGAAACTCTATATTTACCAGAGCCGGTAAAAAATGTGAAAGGTGTGCGCTTGAAGTTTAATGATGTATTGAATCCTGATTCACATAAAAACCGTTACGGGCCTGGACGAATTTTCACCCGTACAATCGGTATCAGTGATATTCGTGTTCTAGGTGTTGTATAAGGCTTTGCCATGTTTACTAATCCATTGTTGTAGCGGGTTAAGATCAGGAATACAGAGGCTCTGGTGCGTTTTGCACTCGTTGAATATGTAAAGGAGATCTGGTGGTGTCCCAACATTATTGGGTTAATAAAAAAAAAGCTAGCGACAGACTTAAATGCAAACTTACCAACGTTTGATAAAACACTTTGGCATAATGACCTGAGCCAAGGTGCGTTGTTTTGTTTAGATTCTCGATCAGTTGAAGAGCTTGCAGCGTACTTGAGGCTTAATAACGGCCTTAGTATAAATGACATCAATTTGATGTTGAGTGCAGGGCACAAGCCTGCTGCTTATCGAGATATGCCACGGCTTGAGGTCAATGACGAAGGTATTATGTCATTTAGATGGCCACAGGAAACAGAAGGAGGCGTTTTTCCTTTGTATCTGCACACTGGCGAGCTACGATCATTTGTATTCGTGATGACCCAACTAGATGGTGTCGCATCTGTTGATGCCAATTTAAGTGTGAGGGGATACGTATTTTTTGTAGGAACAGTTGGAAAGAAAGGCTCGGGCGCTGATCTCGAAATTGAACACATTGAAGATTTTGCAATGGGTCGGGGGCTTTTTCTTGAGCAGCATCAAGTTCCATTGCCATTTTATATTCACCAACCGCATCAAGATGTGTGTGAAAAGCCACAGCAACTGTCTCTACCCAGTACCAACGGATTAGTTTCGAGCGATTTCACTGGGTTTCGTAACGCGGGTCCACCCTATAGTGGCGCACGTTTTTGGACATACACTTTGCCTTTTCATGCTTTTCAAAGTGGTGGTTTGTGGCTTTCCGACCAAGTGAATGGCACGAGTTACCTGCAAGTTGACTTTAAAACGTTACAACGTACCGTGGTTGGGTTACATATTTCAGGCGAAACGCAAAGACGCAATCGTTGCCCCAAGCAAATTGAGTTTTTATACTCTGATGCAGCTGGTAATTGGTCTAGTGCACACACATTTGTTATCGAAGGCGCAAGCGGTGTGGAAACCCTTTATCTACCAACGCCTATTCACAATGTTAAAAGTATTCGCCTTCAGTTTACAGGTGTACTCGCACCTGATTGGCATAGGAATTGGTACGGCACTTACGATATTATTTACACGTACACCACCGGCGTGAACGATGTACATATTTTAGGTATTGTATAATAGTAAGTTGTAGTTAAGCGGTATGTTGAGAGTAATTTACATTGTACAATACTAGTTAGTGTATATTTTAGTGCATCAGCACGTTTACTTAGACTTGAAATTTTATGATGTATGGCTAGAAACAGTCCACCGAACATAGCTTGCATTGATGAGACACAGTTATTAGGAGATCAGATGAGTGATCAAGGTGCACCAAGGTTAGAGACCTTATTAAATAAGCAAGATCTACAAGAAATATTACATGGTTGGGGGAGTCCTACTTACTATTTGGGGATGCTCAAATATGGTAGCTCACCGGCCTCTCGGTACTATATTCATGCGTTTACCGGGCGAGTGCCAACGCCTGCTGAAATGTACTACGGAACATTTATTAATAAAATTGGAGATCTTGTATCTAATACCCCTCACGATTTAGCTGATGCCTATCTAGGCTGGATTGGTATTCGAACCGATTTATCAGCTGACGCGCATTATTATAGAGCAGGTGGTAACGCTGATACTGAACCTTCTCCCGGTCAGGCAACTATTGACGCTGAAGTCAGTGGGCGAGTATTTCCCGAGGGAATATCACTGGTAAAAGGATATACACATTATACTCGATTGCCAGTGAAAGAGCACCATGATACGTCTATGATGATGAGTGTAACGTTTAGTCCTAGCGCAAAAAAACATTGGCATGGGGGCAATAAAGCTGCGTTAAAGACAGCGCATGATGAGGGGCGGCTTGTACATGGGTTCAAGCCCACCTGGTTTTATATTTCTGAAAGCTTAGATTTCCCTGCTAGAGATACACAAAAAGTGATGGATCGTGATAATCAACATATTGCGACAATTAATTCGTTGCAAAGTACCCACTTTTCTAGGTTAGGGGTCTTGTATGGCCGTTTTGGCTCTGTGGGTAGTGGTGCCGAAATTGAACTTTCAGATGGATATGAAAACAATATCTACTCTGCAACTTTAGTATCGTTGAAAATTAAAAGTAACTAGGAGCTACTATGTCATTGGTTATTCACCCGGTTGTATTGATAGCTGCCGAAAACAGAACTCACTATGCTCAGCTTTCAATCCATGAATCTTCAAGAGATATTCATCTGACACGAAAGATTGAATATAAACCTGCGCTACTTATTGTTGTGGATGCGCAGAATAACATTTTAGCATCTACGGTTGGTACGACTTATTGGTCAACAAAGGAACGTTCAAACCTTTCTCCTAGTCAGCATGGTGTTAACTTCACATATCGTACATCCAACGCTGATGCTGTTACTGCTTTTTCACAAACTGTGAATTTGCAACCGCTTACCCCTGCGCTGAGGTTTACGCCATATCAGGATTTCGATGTAGCACTTAGAAATTCGGGCACCATAGCGAATGCCTATTTGATTACCGATAGAAATGAACAATATAGCAGAATAGATATAGAAACCTGGCCTAGTGAGATGTGGCGTGGTGATGAACCGTTTGACGTAACAACCAGTGGTTATAAATATTTAGAGTTAACGGTTGGTACTGAGCAGTCGGATGCCACGTTGCGATTTTCCTCTTTAGACGTTGATCAAAACGATCAAGTCATAAAGTTGATTGAGCCCCATATCAATGTGTATTTCACTAACTTTTTACGTGATTGGTCCAATGCTAAAGCGGAGCTAGAAGCGCGATTAAATAGTATTGAATCGGTAAGCACGACGCAAAGCCCACAAGAGATGTTGGACGCAGGCCTTTAGCCTCACATAGTAATTAAATTTTTGGAGAATATATGTCTACATTAAACACACTGATTAATGATGAGGCGGTTAAAGAAATTGTACATCGTTGGGGCAGCCCTGCATACATTGACACGTCTTCAGAAAACAAAGATGCACGTAATTATTATTTGCATGGTTTTGTAGGTAGAGTGCCTACCCCAGCAGAATTACTTTACGGCACCTTTGCGATGAAAGAAGGTGATGTCGTTACTGCGGATGCAACTGAAAAATATGGTTTCTCTCTTGACCTTGACTTTCCTCACCTCGGGTCTATTGAATTGTCCTGTGACCATACTGACAACCGTTCTCGAGCTGTATTTGGTCAGTCGGTTCGAGCTAGCGGCTTGATACTGCCGGAGGGAGTGCGGTTGGAGTCAGCGATTGAAGGTATGCAAACGCTGCCACCTTTGGAAGGAGTAACGACATCGTGGATGATGGACTTTTCTTTTGACGGGCAGAAGGAATATACCTGGAATGCGGGTAATCGCAATGGTGTTATACAGGCCGGTAGAGAGAACAAACTTACATCTGGTGATCTGCCCACGTGGTTTATGATTAGCGAATCAAGTTCTTTACCAACAATGCAAAGCTACAAAGTGTATGCGCCAAAGAGTGCCACAAATCCTGATGGCACAAAAGTAACAGGCTATGTTTCACACATGTTTTATGATTATCAACCCGAAAGAAGACCGATTATTGTTGGTACAATTGGCCTGGTTGGTAGCGGTGCCGATTTGCAAATAGAGCTGCCAAGACGGGGTTACGAATTTGAAACTATTACGCCACTTTCACTGCGCATCATGATGCAATAGGAGTATTTTGTATGTCACTTATTATACTACCACATATCTTGGCTGCATCTGAGCAGCCACAGTATGCTACCCAGTCTCAGTTCAAAGATACATCGGAAGATCTTAAAAGAATGCGGATTGTTGAAGGTAAACCCGCGTTATTGGTGGTGTTAGATGCAGATAAGCAGGTATTAGCATCGAGTGTGGGGTATACCCAATGGTCTTCGGGCCGACCTCAACTGCCTTTAGCTGAATTCGGCGTATCATATACATATCGAAAGGCCGCTGATAAGGGAGATCCAGCTACGAACTTTGATACAGAAGAGAGGCGTTTGCCTATTATGCCGGCACTGCGCTTTAACCCCACCTCTAAATTTGCAATTGATATTCGTAACAGTGGTACCGCAGCACAGGCCTTTATCATTGTTGATCAAGACGAAGTGCGTAGCAAGACAGACATTACGGATTGGCCTAATGAAATCTGGGATGGCTCTGCACCGCTGGATGTAGCGCAGCTAACTTATAAATATTTTGATATGGCGGTTGGCTTACACGATTCACAGGCTCCGTTGCAGTTAACACGATTGGATATGAGCAAAAGTGATGTGAATTTACCTCTAGTGAGTAAATTTATCGATGTTTACTTCACCAATATGTTTCATGATTGGTCAGATGCAAAAGCACAAATGGAAGCGGCACTTAACCGCCTTTCCTCTGTGGATACACTCAAAAGCGGTGCTGAAATAGAGGCTTTGGGAGAGTGATAGTGATGGTAGGCATTACCTACCATTTGCGTCTGACGGCTAGGAGACATTATGCACGTTACTTTACGATACAAAGGGATCACGTTACGCGACAGTTGGAACGGTGAGGAGAAGCCTGTTTCTCGCTACCGACAACATTGGGTGAAGGCAAAACAGCACACTACAGAGTTTATTGGCTATCCACAAGAACAGCTATTGTTTTTTGGCGATGCTAATTATTCAGATCTGGTTGTCAAAACGGCGCATACGGCCAGGTGGAGTGTGCTAACTAATTATACTGGTGAACTTCAAGAGCCGGTTTTAGTTGGCAGCTTTCAGTCGCCCAAAGTTAGCTATATATTTATTCACACAACGGTTAATTCAGATCCGTTGCTGTTTAATACTACGTCTATTAAACCTAAATATGTGTTCTTTGACTCCATTGCCAATAGTGATGCTCTTTTATATAACACCGTACATATAAAACCAGAGTATCTGTGTAATGTATCTCAGGTTCAAGAAGCTGCGCTTCTCCATGGTACGCATAGAATACGGCCTAAAGTGCTTATCAGTCACCCCCAAGTAGCTTCGGAAGCGCTCTTAACCAACACCGGTTTACCTGAGCAAAACAAAGTTGCTGTTGCTGCTGTAGAAAGAAGGGCGATTGCTTTACAGCCTTTGCGATTTACTACTCAGGGTAACTTACTGCTGGCTCGATTTGGTTTCCATACTGAGTATTTCAATCAAGCAAACATGGAGTCTGCTCCCTATATTACTTCGCGTGGTATGGATACGCGCTCAATATTTGCAGATGGCTCAGTAGCTGGGCATATGATTCAGTCTCTTGGCATGGATGCGCGTGCATTATCGCGTTTAGACGAAATTAACGCAGCTGCTACGCTTATCAGCCAAGGAGTTGACTCAAGAGCGCTAGCTAAGGGTTACCAAGCAATTTAGACAGAGAGATACACTTTCTCAATATCTGTTGTACAATAGCCGCAGCGAATGTAGACTGCGGCTTTTTTGTAGCCGTAATTGATTAGACTGCGATACTGGCATACTCCAAACCTAGGGTTATCCGTTTATCGATGAGTTTTGAGGCATTAGACGCCAGTATCAGCTTACTGGTTATGCTAGCAAGTATATTAATTACTAGCACGTTAAGTACAGTGGTGAGAGTGTTGGTTGCCTATTCGGCGCCTTTACACAGGCTATGATAAAAGGAGTGATGAATGAAAAGCACTGAATTTAAACGCCATAGAATAGAGCAAACGAATAATGACTTGGTGTTAGTCAAAGGGTTTCCCAGCCGTGAACAACTAACAGATTGGCTGTGCAATACTGCTGCGACAGTGTATTGCTTATTCCCAAGTCAGTTTCAAAGTGAACAAGCTCAGCTTCAGCTGCGCACCCACGTTAGGAATGAAGTCGAAAAACTCAATGTTGCGAGTGTGCGCTGTGTAGCGTTGACGATAGCAGATGACTCGGTTGGGACGAGTTTAGAACAATTCGATTTTGAAGCTGCTTGTGATTATGTCATTGAGATGCTGACACCTATTCAGCCGCAATCTAGCCAGCCGATGACTATCCCTTCTTTTGAGTAGTACTCAGTAAAACACGGAGAATATGATGATTTTTATAACTATTTTGGCTTTTACTGCGCTGTTGATCGCAGGGAATGCGGCGTACTTTTCTATCTTAGGTTTAGCCGCGATGTTTTCTGCCAGCTATTGGCCAGTGGTATTTATGGGGGCAAGCCTTGAATTAGGTAAACTCGTTGCTGCATCTTATGTTTATCGCGCGTGGGATGACGTTAGCAGAGCCATGAAAGGGTATCTTGTGAGTGCTATCTTGGTGCTTATGGCCATCACTTCATTAGGAATATTTGGTTTTCTATCACAAGGTTATGGAGATTCACTCAAGCAACTGAACGAAATAGAGTTGCTTGTCGAGCAAAAACAGATTGAACTTGCCATCGTTCGTGAGGATATTGAGCGTATACATACGGAAATAGGAAATGTACCGAATACCTATGTGACCAAAAGAATTGAATTGCAGCGAGAACGTCGACCTGAGCTGGAAGTGTTAGCAGAACGAGAGGGCCGCTTGATTGAGGTGTTAACTCAATTAAACAAACGCATACTTGAAGCCAAGTCACATGTAGGCCCGATATTGTATGTGGCTGATATGTTTAACATCGATAAAGACGAAGCGGTGAAGTATTTTATTTTTGCCATTATTATCGTGTTTGATCCTTTAGCTGTGATTTTAACATTGGCAACCAATGGTGCATTAGCGCAAAAACAGAATGAATCGAAACACAAAAAGTCGGAGAGGGAGCAAAACGAAGTGCAGCAGAGTATTACAAGCGAGCCTACTACCTCTGATCCCTCAACTAAAACTGTGAATGAACAAATCGCTCCAGTATCTCAAAAGCGAGCGCCAGATATTCCGACGCAGGTCCGACAGATGGCAAAGCAACAAGCGCCTAGCATTCAGCAAATGGATGCCGCATTAGCACAAGCCCAAGGCAAATCGGGTAGCTTGCAAATAAATAATCAAACAAAAGAGCAGCCTAACTTAACATCAATACAACGAAACGATAAAGATATCGTTGTGCTGGGGGGAGCTAAAGTGCACAAAGCTGTTATTGAGGATATGGAGCTTTCGGATCAGGAAGTTATCATGGGGCTAGTGCAAGGGGTATCGGTTGGTGCGCTTGCATCACGGCTAGGGTTAAATGAAAGTGCTTTTAAGAGCCGAGCAAACCACCTGGTTGATAGGTTGAAGTCCTCTGGCTATCAGATCAATACGGACCATTTGTTTGTCTAAATGTGTTAGGTGGCCAACATCGATGATGCTTTTGAGACATGACACAGAGAGGTAGGGAGTTTAGTTGTACAATATTAGACTACCGAGCAGTAAAAAATAGATTGGGCTTTAGCAAATGCTTTACAGTGCACTCGAATAACCGTATCCTTGTACCCAAGTTGCTATATTGTACAACTTAAATCAAACATGAGACTTGAGATATCGCAGCGGCTATTTTGCTGTGAACATAATGAGATAAGAACAATGCACTATTGTATTTTTGCTTTAAATGACAAGCGCATCGTAAATAAAGGACTGATAGCGCAATGCGTATATACGTGCCTGCTTAATTTTGCTAAAAACGTTTGAGGGAGGCAAGATGGAAAACCGATTGCCACCTAGTCAAACCAAGCAAATACCAGCTGACGACATCACTGCTAGACTGAGCAGTCAAAAAGCAGTCATGCTAAATGCGCGAAAGCAATTACAAAAACACTTATCTAAGGTGTACCCCCAACACTTTGGTAAAGATCCTCGGCCTTGGTCATTGGCTTTACATGCGCAATTATTGCGTAAACTTGAAGGGGAGTTTTCAGCGCAGGTGATCAGAGACACGTTGGCATATGTGGCGCGCTCAAAAAGATATTTAACATGTTGCGTTTTGTGGGGCGTTGGCGCTGCTCGGGTTGACTTGCATGGTAAGCGAGATGGGAAAATCACGCGCCGAGAAATGATTTATACTCTTAATCAACTTGTTGGATTGACTAAGCAGCATAACGCGTTGCAAAGTGAACGCTATGCACAATGGTTAGAGCGTGAAATAGTGCTTGGGATTATGCGAGCAGAGCTTACTCGTAGCGATCTTACCCGTGCTAAGATCCGCAACAAATATGCTAGCTACTTGTTTCGGGTCGCGAAAGAAGATAGCGCCGCACAGACATACGAATTGCTGGCTGAAAATGGGCGAGATCTATGTGAGCGTATTGCTCCGCGGCCTTATTTATCCGACTCACTAGTCAAAGTTCATGCAGCTATCAATGACAAGCCCAAGCGACTATCAAAACCGAATATTGGCAAGTCAAAAGGGGGGCTTAAGAAAACAGTGGGCAAACCTACGATACTGATTAAGCGTAAGCGTCGATCTACGACCTTAGCACCAGAGATGATAATTCCAGTCGGTCAAAAAGTAGAGACTAAATAAGATGAATACTGATAATTTTTGCACGTCATTTTATCAATATGGCGATAGCATTGGCATGTATCAACCGACATGCTGTGATGTTACTAATATGAGCTTCAATTTACCCCTGGATCAACACAATGACTCGCTAACACAGCTGAAATTGGTAAGTGATTTGTTTAGTCCGCCACAAACCCCTTCTCAAGATAAAGAGCCTGAGTCGTCACTACACTTTACTTATTTTGAAAAAATAGTCGGTTACTGGCAAGGGGACTATCACCATTTTCTATGTGCTACTCAGCTTAATGACCGTAGTAGCGATTTATATTTTTCAGACTATAGCTAAGTAACGATAAGACCAGCTCCGTAGTGTGGGGTACCACTAAACTGCGATTGAGAGGCTAGGAGCTCAGTCAACAAAAAGTGTACTTTATCCACTTTACGTCCAAATATGTGGCGGAATTAGTGTCGTCAATTAGGACTTTTGTGGACATTTTACTAAGCTCCCCTGTTAACTATCGGCAATATGAAGAGCCTAAATTTTGGGTTGGGTCATTACACACGAACTTTGAAACTTTGGCTGCGGCCACTTCCTTGCCTGTTGCAAGTTTGCGAAGAAAAGATAGAGTAAGAAGGCCTAAAGTGCAAAACCGTTTACATGACATACACGCTATCTTAAACATCGTCTCGCCCTGTTGAAGCTGTTTTTAGCTGGTAAGACAATGATCTGTTTATCTCTCATAGTGGCCTTTTTGTCGCGTCGATGGGTTAAATCGTCTGGAACCAGAGGTCTTTTTTCAGTAGATCTCGGAGTTGGTAAAATATTGCACTATGCACCAATAGCTCGCTATTGGAAGTCGATTCAACGCAATTATCGCTAAAATGTCCTGTCAGAAAATTTTATTTATCAAAAGGTTATGTTCACTATAAACCAAGCTGCTTCAGTTTGATGGTATTTGTTTCATGGTCGTTTTTACCATAGACCTTAATCACTACTGCCACGCTATCCATCAGTTTGGTTGCTGCCATGCCATAATCACCGGTTTTATCGAGAACAAAGGTGGCCATAAAATGTCTCAAGGCGTGGGGGTTTATGCCATTTTCAATAAACCGCTCTGGCCAAAGTGCTTTGGCGGTCTTAGCTGTCCACTGTTGGATCACTTTGGCAAGTGCCTTACGTGTGTATGGCGCACCACGGTCGCGCGTTTTGCTGTCTCTGGTTTGTATAAATACCGCATCGCTCATGGTTGGCCAGGCCAATTGCGTCCTTATGGCTGCTAATCGATTTAGCAGTTTGATTGTAAATGGATCTTCTATTTTAGCCTCAATCATAGTGACTTCAAGACTACGGCGATTTTTGAGCCAATTGCGGGGAACTTTTAAATAATATGTGCCTGCATCTTTATACAAAACGGGTGTTTTCGCTTGAGCTGCAAAAGGTGCATCAAGCCATTGCATAGCGCACCAGTTTGAAATGCGTAATGGCGTTTTTATGCTAAGTGATAACCACACTGCCACCTGTAAAGGCAGTAACTGTCGTGCAGGTTCTGTTATTTTATCAGCAAACTCTACCATGGCTTCAATCATTAACTGTAATTCTGCCATACTCTGTGATAAGTCTGCATCCGGCCTATCGAGTAACCAGTGAATATTTCGACTGCCACTGCTTTGCTTATCATGTCGCCTTTCATTGATTTTATGTTTTGTATCTCTGATCCAAGTACCAATTTGTCGATGTAAATATATGGATTGACTCAGCCAGTCGTCGAGGCCATCAAATTGCTCCGTGCTATGGCCATCGTAGAGTATCCAGGTACACTTCGGAGCATGATACCTGGTTAAATAACCTGAGTTTGCCTCACATAGGCCATATAGCGGCGTAAGAAAAGCTAATAGCGTGTTATACACTTCACTTCGAAAACATGCGTGTGTGTAACCCTCAAGGAGTTCAACACAAGTAAGCATGCTAAGGTCAAGCTGCTGAACTTTAATGTCATGTGAGGTCACAACCCACCGGAAGAAACGTAAGACTTGAGCGCAAAAATTTTCAGCGCTGCTGTTGATGCCATCAGGGGTTGTAGTCCACCGCCCTGCGCCTTGTAGGGGAAGCGCTTCGCGCTTTCTCATCGCAAAGCTAGCTTGTGAAAGCGGCGGCGCGACTAACTTATTTTTGAAATCTAGCAGGGCGTTAATTTGTAACTGCAAGTGTGCTGGTAAGGTGTCGATTTCGGGTTGTTGTTTTGGTAACGGTACCTTTGGTTTAATGTGCTTGCTTAGCGAGCGCTGCTTATTGATGCGAGCGCACTGTGTGAGCGTGCCCATATCCAATCCAAAGAGCGTTTCTAATTTTGCCAGAGCTACAACATGCTGTGCCCTTGGCTGCACGTCGTGACTCGTCCAGCGTTTTATTGTCCCAATTGGAATACCACTGTACTCATTGATTAACGTATGTAGTTGTCCTTTGTTTTTTTTAGGCCAATATTTAGCGGCATAGTGCATTAAACGTTGCCCCGTATTGGCTTGTTCATCTAATACGTGTGGATTAATGTGTTGTTTGTATGTGGTTGCCAATTGAGTGAGGCGGCTGCGATAAGTTGTGATTGAATTTTTAGTAAAGGCATGGGCTTGTAAATGCGCGGACAACCTCGCTTTAAGTGATGCTAAAGTCTTTGCACAGAGGCAGGCTTTGATAATTGTTTGCTCATCAATGAGCATATCATGGCGTAATAGGTTCAAAGTCGATAGCAGATTCAATGCTCGTCGGTCACCCCGTGAGCTGAGTTTGCTTTTGAACGATTGATATTCTTTTAACGCCATGAGAGCAACTTATACTTTTATACAATAATGATAAGTGTAGCTTGGGCTACAATCACTAATCAAGCATAACACACTGCGGCGCAGGTATTTTGTCGACAGATAAGGAGGATTTTACCATTGTACAATAGTTGGGGTTTCGCTGTACGTCGTATCCATATTAATAGAAAAGCCGCTTTGAATGTATGGCTCGCATATACATACGGTGACACGTTGCTTGCGTAAATTTAGACTGATACCGAGAGAGAATATAAGGCTGTACAGCTAACCTATGTGCATTGTTTTATTTCATGTATTGTAACTGCCTGCCTTATAGTGCTTTGCGTTCAGCATCAAAATAAAACTAGATTGGAAGCTCTCTTGCAACTTGTTGTACAGCATCAGTCTTGATAAACTAGAACCAACCATTTCATTGTACAATTGTAGTTGTAACTTACCTTGTACAATTATATGAACTAATGAGACGTGAATTTAGGGCGGTACCCTTAGTGAATACTAATCTGTATGACACAAAGCAGGCTGTTGAGTTTGATAAATTAACTGAGTCTTCGACTCATCACCACGAAGCAAATTTTGCTAAACAGTCATTATTTGGCTTTCAGGCTGCTGTAAAAGAAGAAATAGAACAACGAATTGCTGCAAGTAATACCGATGGCGCAGCAGCATTGGCAATGGTGAGTACCTTTACTAAAGCTGCGAGCACCAAGCGTGACTACAGCCGTACAGTTGAAGAGCTATCCACTTATTACCTTGTTGATGCAATGCACTCACTGATATGTGATGAAGTATTGGTGGCCGACCCCGAGCATGGTTGTATCGTAAATCTCCATAGTAGCAACAAGGATGTTGAAGCTGCTTTGAGCGCGTTACAAAAAGAGATTAATTTTGATCAACTTTGTGAAGATGTGACTCCAGATCTGCTAAAGTATGGCGACTACACACTACGTCTTATTGCTGATGCCAATGGCGTGAGCGAAGTGATCGATGATGTTACACAAAATGATGTAGTGGCATTATATCGTCATGGAATGCCAGCCAAATTCTTAGTTCGAGAACAAGAGCGTATCCGTATCACACCCGCAAATTCTCACCTGCATTTTGCACTTGGGCGAAATAAACTTCGTGTCGACCTAGGCGATGAATTGGGAGTATCGGTGCGAGATAAGCAGCACCTTGCCACCAAAATGCTACCTAACTATGTGCGAGTGGGTAAACCGCTGCTTTTTGGTGTACAGTCAAAACTAAAGGAGCTTCAACTACTTGAAGCGCTGGTGCCGGCAAGTAAGTTGCATCAATTAAGTACTCGGTCTTTGGTTGGGGTGTCGATCCCAAGCGCCACGGAGCCTAAAGAAGCCTTTAATATCGCCAGACGTTATGAAAGTTTATTGAATCAGAAAACCACGTTTAACGGTGAGGCGCAGTCACTGACAGCGGTGGGAGATATTATGGCCACCGCAGGGAAAGCCACAGTGTTACCTGTGTTTGGTGATAGGGGGACGCTGCAGGGAATGGATGTACCGGACACCGTAAATATTGATGATTTACTCGCGTGTATCCGTGATATTAGAGCAGCAGTATGCGCGTCGATAGGAGTGCCTATTGAATTACTCTTTGGTGGTGAAACCTTACAATCTCAAGGAGAGTTTGAAAAACGTCATACGCGTTACTTACGAAAGGTAAAATCAATTCAAGGTGCCTTGGCAAATGGTTTAAAACAGCTTGCAATGACGCACTTAGCGAAAAAAGGCATTCAGTGTTCTGTACAAGAGATCCAAGTTCATTTCAGCCGTCAGGGAGTGGGCTTAGAGGCGCTTGATCAGCTCGAGTCAACAGAACAGGTATTGTTCTCTGTATCAAATTTACTGGCGTTTATGCAGGATCTGGATGATTCGGCACATTTTCAAGATAAAGTTGATTTCAAAGCCGTATTCGAGTGGATCAGGCGTCAATTAAATATGGTTGGTGTGCTAGACCCGTTTTTGGTTTCTAGAGAAACCGATGAACCCCAAAGCGTTGTGCTCGATAAACCAGAAAAAAAAAGCGGCTTCAGGGGCCAAGAAACAGCCCGTAGAAGCAAAAAAAAAATCTCCAGCCTAAACGCAAGCCATTAGAAGCATTGCATATGGATGAAGCTTCGCTAAGGCAGTTAGTAGACACCGCAGTTCAGCAATTATCACAAAGCAAAACAGCAAATAATGCTGAGCCAATACAAAGTGAAACACCAGTAAAATGCGACGCTAGAGTGAAGATGAGTAATGAGAAGTGATGAGGTTTGCAAAGCCTGCTGAGCGGGTACTGTTATTGTGCGAAGTGGGTCAGCTTGACTTGATTGATGAGGATGGGAGGGCGCCAGAACAGATCCCCGAAGATGTTTTGGATGCTTTTATTGAGCGAAGAAATCGCTTAGTTTATGGCGCCAGTGACTTTGCTAGAAGTGAGTGCATAGCGCATGGCTCAGTTGTAAATAATGCGATGCTGATGCGTGTTGCTAGCCGATTTCATGGTCGTACGGCTGGAAAACGAATGCACAAAATTTTGGGACGACATTTAGCTGTTCGGATCAGCGGGCAGGATGAAAAAAGCCTGCTAATTGTTCGGGAGCGTTTGTTAAATGCAGTGTCGTCCCTACGCAGCCTGCTATACACTGGGAATGAGGAGTACCAGACGTTAAGTCACCACATAGAGTGGCAGCAGGTGACGGATGTCGCCATCCCAATGCTGCTCAATATTGAGCAGAAATGGTTGCAAATAGACAGCTTATCGACAAAGGGTGAAGCTAACTTACCCTTGCAAGAAGACGAACTATGTATTTTGCTAGCTTTGGTCCATCCGGTTGAGCTAGGAAAAGCGTTCAACAAAGCCAACTGTACAGTGGATGCTGTGCAGTGGTTGCAAGATTCACAGCACCATTTGTACAACAATGATTCTAAGCAAGACATTGTACAACGACTGCGTGAAAAATTAGAGTTTAAATGAGGCAGCGCATGACAGAGCGTACACTATTTATCGACGCGTTCGATACGTCTAATGTGATCTACCAGATCAGTGAAGCGTCTGAACATACACAAGGTTTGCAAGAAACATCACAGGTAGATGGAGTCGGCATATTGGCGCGTGTTGTAGGGCCATTTTTTCTAGTCGATGGTACATCTCGCAATGGCCGTTTTTATACGCGTGAATTATGGCGTACTGCTATCGAGCGCAGCCAAGCTAAAATATCATCAGGAACTATGCTAGGCACAATCGGCCATACGCAGGCACTTGATGATCAGGCTCTATTGGAAGGAAGGGCATCGCATCGGATCTCTAAATTATGGATTGATGAGAAAAACAGCATAGGAATGGGTGAAATCTTAGTGTTAAATACCCCAGCTGGTCGAGTACTGAACGCCTATCTTCGAGGCGGTGTGCAATTTCCTGTATCTAGTCGGGGTTATGGAGGCTATACGCCATACAAACGAGACAATGCCCCGGTGATAGATGAAGCCAGCTTTGTACTTGAAACCTTTGATTTCGTGCAAGAGCCAGGTGTTGCTCAAGCTATTCCCTCGTTGGTCGAATCGCTCGATGATGAGGCCACGAAATTACATCAGTCCATTCTTGAGCTGGCCAATACCAGCATTCAAACGAGTGTGGATGAAAAGAATGAGACCCCGTTAAAGACTAACCCCGTTAAGGATACTGTAATGAGTGAGAGTGCATCTACTATTGCGGCTCTAGCGAAACAGAAAAGCCACGTTGAAGAGAGTCTGGCAAAAGCTTATGCCGAACATGCGACACTGCGTAGCAAAAATGATTCGCTAAATGAGCAGGCAAAAACACAGGCTGAGCATATTGAGTTACTGGAACAAACACTGGCGGAAGTTCGCCAGCTCAACTCGAGTATGATGGCGCAGTTAGAAGACTATAAAAAGCTAGGTAGCGTATGTGAAGTTCAAGCAGCGTTAAGCAAAATAGGTGGGCAATACTCGACTGCACGAACACGAGTAGGCTCTTTGTCTGAGCAGTTATATGCAAACTTTTCCGTCAATTATGAAGACAGCGTAGTGCTGTCAGATAGCCAAGATAATACAGGCACAAGTCGATTAAGCTCGTTGTTTGAGTCGACACAGTAATACAGCTTACTCCTAATATGAATGCTCGTTATATCCAACGAGTGCTGTTGATAGTTTTTTATGAATTTTGAGGACAATACCATGTTACAAGAAACCGTAACGGGCCAAGCAATTGAGCGCAAAGCAGATCACTACTTCACGAAATACAAGCCTTTTGTCGAAGCATTAGAAAGAAACTCTTTATTGAGTAAAGTGCGTGCAATTAATACAACGGATGTCTATGCGCTGGGTAAACAACTTGAAAACTTCCAAGTGTATAAGCGGCTTTGTGAAGAAGATGGCACATTATCTCAGTTGGGTAAGATCCCAGATGTTGCACTGGATGTGCTTACTGTTGCCTACGGTACTTCACCTTTATCTGCTATTGCGTCAATTCAACCAATTGATGAAGAACAAGGCACCATTTACTTCAAAAATATTGTATCCGGCGACTCACAGCTTAACTCAGGTGAGTTATTATCAGGTGTGTCTGCAACGTCAAATGTGATGGGTGAAGCACTTGGTCAAACCCAAGCAGGTGAGAGCGACTACAGTTTCTCGCTAAAAAATGCGCCTGTGCAAGTAGGTTCTGTACGTGTTGAAATCGCAGAGTTGAATTTAGTTGCGCAAGACAATGGGTTAGGTCAGTTAATTGGTTTCGATATTCAAGGCACAATTGATTACGTCAATGGTACGGTTACTTTATCAACAAAGCATGCGCCAGAGGCGGAGCATACCATTACCGCTGCATATAGTGGTGATTATGACGCGGCAGATGACATTCCAAAAGTAGGGATGAAGTTTGCATCTAAAACGGTTCAAGCACGTTTATGGGCGTTAAAAGACACGATTGGTTTACAGCAGTCCTATGCTTTACGCCGCCGTTTTGGCATGGTAGCCGAAGATGAAATTGCACAAGACCTCGTCGCTGCCATTAACTCAGAGCAAATGAATACGGCTACGCGCATGTTATTAGCCAAAGCGCAGGGGGAGGTGACATTTAAGAAAAATGCACCCAGTGGTATTAGTTATAATGATCACAAACAAGGGTTTAAAGATGCTATTGCGCAAGCTGAAGCGACTATTTTAAATAATGCAGGCAGAGGCACTATTTCGGCAATGGTTGCGGGACGTAATGTCTGTGCATTGGCAGCAACTTTACCTGGCTTTACTAAGCTTTCTGACGGCGCTGCTGTAGGTCCACACATTTTCGGTATCTTAGATGGTATCTTAATTGTACGTGTGCCTAATCAACAGGTGATGGATGCTGATACGGCAGTCTGTGTTTATAAAGGTAAGTCAAATTTTGAAAGTGCATTGGTTAGCGCGCCTTATATGCCACTTGTTGTTACATCGGCACTTCCGCATGGTGTTAACCCGCTGGTTAACCAAAGAGCGGCTGCAGTATGGTCTGCAATTGATGTGCTTGTACCAAGTTTTATTACCAAGATCCGCTTAGTATAAGCTCGCGATACACATACTTCATAAGGTCGCATGTGTTGCGGCCTTTTTTGTTTTTACGCATTTGCTTTATTTAAGCGAATTTAAAAGTTGGTGAATGAGATAAGAAAATAATGGCGCTAACTAAAAACAAACCCGCACATAGTTGATAAGGCGGGTTGCTCAAATATAATGCAATTTGCGGCAAAAAAATCTACATACCTATTATCCAAAATAACCGCATTACTTTAGATAAACCATCATGGTCTGTACCCTGATGTTAACAGTATTTTATGTTTATTATCAATGGTTTTATTGCTAAATATGTAAAAATTACTCTGTATATATTAATGATAAATTTAATCTAAGTTCTGCGCTTAACGGGTTTAAATTCCAATTCACTTAATAGTGCATCAATACGCTTGGCATCTTCTATACTGAGGTTTTCATCGTATTGAGATATTTTAACCATTGAGTCATATGAATTTGCCAGTTCCTCGTCTACAAGACCCATATCACCCATATACAAGAGCATTTTACGAGCATCTGATATTTTAGCTGGTAATGCTGAAGCCGCATATTTTATACCCAGCAAATCTAACACAGCCATGATTTGAGCTTTTGATGCTTGCTCGTTTAAAACCAGCATATGGCGTACTATCCGGATCATTGCACCGTGACCTTTTTCAGCGCGTGCTATTTTACGGATCTTTTTCTTAGTTGTGGTAGGTGTGTACGCTGTGAACTCCGTGTCATTAGACGCTTCGCTGGCCGCTGTTTTTTCTTCCACTGTGGTTTGTGTTAGCGCATGCTGCTCGGCAGCATCTGTCATTGGCACGTCAACATAGCTTTTAACTATGTAGGCATTTTGAATATCCGCAATCGCATCGGGTGTTAGATCACTGTTGTTACTGAGTGGATCGGTTTCTGTTGGTATTGATTCGTCAACAATGTCGATAGGTTTTTCGCGGCTTTGCTGGCCAAACATAGAGGAAAGAAAAGCGTCGGTATCTGGCATTAGAAAAGGGGATGCCTGCTGCGCTAATGTTTTTAATAGCTCCGGTATTGGTAAATCATCTAAAGCAATCAATGTCTCTGACAATGAAGGCAGCGGGTTGTCAATTGTCGCTTGTGCTTTGCTTGGGAATTTCTCAAACTTTTTGTGATATTGGCGGGGCATTTTTTCCCATTGCACCTCGGTATCGAAAACGCTGGAGGCGGATTCTGCCCAAGTTGTGAGTTTATCAAGGTCTTTGCGTTTTTTATCAGACCCCTGTGCTTGTTTTGTTAGCTCGATGATTTGCTCTTCTGAGGTGGCAAACCAAAACGCATAATGAAGCTTAGCGGCAACAAGTAAGGCTGTATCGTTGGGCTTAAGTTGTGAAAGTCCGCTGTGCATTGCGGGTAAGAGGTCGTGAGCTATCGCTAATATCCCGTTAAACTCAGCTGCTGATTGCGTCATGTTGTCACCTTTATGTAAGCATGATGGTTTTTTTAAAGTGAAGGTTGAAGCAAGCCAAAATGACTGCACAACAGTAACTTTCAGTTCATTGTACAATAAAAGTCATTTTAGGCAACTTTTAAAAAAGGAGGTATCGATAAGTGATGATATTTTGTCAAAAATGTTTGAATAACAGCCAATCTGATAGCTTTGTATTCCCTAATGCGTGACATTCTAACACGCTTAGCATACGATTATACAATTCGTGTAATGGTGCGCGGCAGGCTTTTTGAATGGAGCGAGTATGAATTTAGAAAATGCAAATTATATCGTTATGCCCAATACGTCGGCTGTACTCGTTTTGCCTGTAAATGGGGGAGAAACAGCAAGGTTTGTGGAAGTTGAAACAAAAGCTGCTCGCTACTTTTCCAAGGATAACTGGTTGTTTGATGCAGCGTCATTTCTTGAACAAGACTCTCTAGCACAAAGGCTTAGTAAATTGGCAACATTCAAGGGCATTGCTACTGAAAAGTTTGAAGGTACATTAGAGAATGTGCTGGCATCAATTATACCAGGAGCTGAAGTTAACTATATGGTTTTTATAGAAAGCGAGCATTTGCTTATTGCACATACGGATAGCGTGATCCAAAACCATTTAGTTTAATAGACTTTCTAAATATCTTATAAATACAGGTGATTATTGCATAATCTAGCCTTTAACGGTGCGATAGTTATTACTGTGGGAGCGTTATTTCTCATTGCATAATGAGTAAGTGATCTGAGGTACTATGTTAAATGATATGCTTGACTGGGCCCGAAATCGTTGGGGTTACGTAGGACTGGCATTAGATTCAGACGGGTTTGTCGTCATTAAAACGGTAGATGGCCGATGTGAACGTTGGTTATGTACAGGTATTAATGCGCATTTCGATTTCGTCGAGCAAGCGGTTCAGTTAGTTATATTTGACTCGGTGTCTAATCTCACATATCGAGAGTATCAGGTTGCATGGCGTACTGAACATGCCGTTCGTTGTCTAGATAGTGCTGCAGACGAGCAAGACATAGATATTGGCGAATTAGACTATTGCCCAAAATGCTACGCCCACAAAATGGTGCAGTTTTCTCAGGGTCGAGCCATGAAGTTATGTAGTAATTATGCAGTGTGTTCAGGAAAGTCAAAAACCAATGGTAGAATTTATCCACTAGAGCACCTTAATGCTGATCAGCAGCTCTTTCTATTGTCTCATGGCAATGATGATTTAGGTTATCCCGCAGGCGCAATTTGTGCGTCTATGACACGCAAATTGGGTTTAACTACGGGCGAAGAGTTGTCGCAGTCAACGGTAGGGTTGTCCCTCGTTGAAGATCATGACCTTATCAAAACGTCTGAATTTACTTTACTTAATTACCCGTTTAGTCACTTTAACCGAGTGCAATCGACGCTGCTTAAAAATCAGATACATACGAAAAACGTGAACTTGGTACTGGGCACTGCAACCAGTAGTGGTAAAACGGTGTGTGCCGAGTTATGTATGGCGCATACATTAGCCAAAGGAGAAGTGGTTGTGTATGTGTCTCCGCTTCGCTCATTAACCCAAGAAAAATACGATGATTGGTCACACACATTCGGTGCTCAATACAAGATAGCGATATTGACGGGAGACTACGCCTTATCACCAGATAAAAACGATGAAATAAATCAAGCGGATATCTTGTGTATCACCTCTGAAATGCTGGACTCTCGGACTAGAAAGTATGGCAGTGAGCGTAGTGCTTGGATCGACAGGGTTGGCTTATTGGTGGTTGATGAGTCTCACATTATTGGCACGGAACGTGGCCATGCTGTAGAAGCTGGTTTGATGCGTTTTACTCAGTTTAATCAAGCGAAAATTCTATTTATGTCTGCTACGATGCCCAATGTGGAGCAGTTTGCACAGTGGCTAAGTGTATTAAATGGTTTGCAAAGTGAGATCATTAATTCTCCTTGGCGGCCAACTCCCCTTACTTGGCATTTTCCGCGCTATGTAGACAATGGTAATTACAAACAAAGTAGAGACTGTCGCATCAATGAAGCGCTCAAGAAAGTGACAGATGCCGAAAAGTCAGATGAGAAATATCTTCTTTTTGTCCATGATAAGGCAACCGGCGCAGACCTATTAAGAAAGGTCAGGGCGCAGGGTATTGAAGCTGAGTTTCATAGTGCCGATTTGAAAGTAAATGTCAGACAACAAATTGAAAAAGAATTTAAAGATCCGCACGGAAAACTACGAGTTTTAGTATCCACCTCAACCCTTGCATGGGGGTGTAATGTGCCAGCACAAAATGTTGTAATTGTGGGCACAACTCGAGGTTTGTCTCCAGTGGAAATAGAAGATATTTTACAAATGGCTGGCCGTGCAGGGCGCAGCCTTCCAGCTGATTACTTTGTTGTTGCTCCTGATGGAAATAGTTACGCCCAGTCTAGTTTGGATAGATTGTCGTTAAGAATATTAGATAGTGTTGCTGAGTTAGATATGTCCACTGCGGAGTCGATAATAGATATCCGCCACGCAGGTAATCAACAAGATATCAAAGCCGTGAACAATGAAGCGCGCCTTCAGAGAAGAAAGCGTAAAGTGAACATGCGACAGGTCAAAGACCACCAAAAGGTTATCCTGGCTCAAAGCGTCGAAGAAGCCAAGGCGTGGATCGCACACAATGATCCCCAGTATCTAGCACGCTATCATGGGCACTGTTATCTTATTTGTGCGCAGCCAAAAGTTTGGGAACATCGTATACAGCAAGCTAAGCCTGTCCATAGTCAACTGGTCAATGAAGCTACCCTCGGCTTTCATATTCTCGCTGAAGTAGATGCGGGTACGATTCATAATCAACTAGATTTGGTTAACTGGTTTGACCGTTCTTTAGCGAAACTGCAAGGCTTGGTTGAGCAAAAAGTGGTTGAGAGCGTCTTGGGAGATTTACTGCGTACACAGATGCTCAAAGGACATGACGAACAGTACGAAATAACTGAGATTGGCAAAGTTTCATCGCGTTGGTACTACAAGCCAGAGGATGTTTTTCATTGGCATACGGCGTTACGATTTGTAGACCATGCTCAGATTTGGGATAACGATGATGCGTTGGCCTGGGCTATCGCTGGGGCTCCTTCTTATAACACAGACTACATTCAACGTAGTCAGGCGAAGCTAGTCGATGACTATATGAAGCGTTTGCAACGGGTGGTACCATTTGCGTCGGAAATGGCATTGCCAGCGGATATGGCGACATACCTCAGTGGCAAAACGGTGCAATACCAAAAGATAAACGGTTTTAAATATGACCTTTCACGTGTCTTTCAAGCCTTAAGACAAATCGCTAAAGCCTGTGCTATCTCGCGTCCTGATGGATATTGGCATATGTTAGAAACCCGATTTAGATATGGCACAACGGCTGATTCCGCGAAGCTGCTTTGTGTTGAGGAAGTGGGGGTGATGAATATCCGCAAGCTTGTGAAAGCGGGAATTGCAAGCTTAGACGATTTTATTGATGTAGAGCGACGATCTGAGGTTACACGGATTTTGGGTCATAAAAAGTTAGAGACCGCACTGGCTTCGGCGAGAAAGATCATACGAAGCCAATATGGCGTAGAGTAATGTGCTTGCAAGGAGGCTACGGTTAGTAACGTAAAAGCCTGCACAGATAATGCAGTTTGAAAGTGACACATCAACTGGACTTGCTCAGCGATGGATCTCTTTTGCGATCCGCTGCATCAGTTTTGGTTTGATCACTGCACCAATGTTTTTCTCGATAACATTGCCATTGAGCATAAAGTGCAGAGTTGGTATCACATCAACGCTCGCATTCTTTAACGCATCGCCACATTCGTCAATATTCACTTTCACAATAGTAAGATGTTGCGTCAATGTGTTGGGCAGCGCCTCTAGTGCGAGTCCCAACTGTTTACAAGGGCCACACCAAGGCGCATAGTAGGCAACCAATGTGTAACCTTGATTGATTAGCGTATGGACATTGTCATTCGTTGCATATTGTATGTTACTCATTACAAGCCTCCAATTCAGTCATTAGTTTTTGCATATTTGTGGCTGAATTTAATACTCATTATCTTTTAATACTTGGCCAATCTGAAGGCGTTACTTCCAAGAGCCTGCTATTGCTGCATAAGCTAACCTTTCCTACAGGAGGCAGAGGCCTTAGCGAGAGCAGGACGCGCAAGCGGTGTTATCGCCAAAACTATATCTGGCTAGATAACCTAATACCAATTTGCTTAATTAAGAGGTCTATTTTGAGGCGAGGAA
>NZ_RCSQ01000102.1:0-43768 GCF_004103255.1 Pseudoalteromonas sp. PS5 | reverse complement strand
TTTTTTAGACGACAATACTGCACTGGCATACCGTAATAAGCTTGGCGTAAATTTTGTCGATTTAGACGGCAAAGACAAAGTTGCTTTACCAGTGCCTGCGGTATTTGTAATTGATAAGAAAGGCTTAATTCAGTTCCAATATGCAAACCCTAATTACAAAGTACGATTGGACGAAAGCGTATTACTGGCCGCAGTAAAAGCCGCAAGCCAGCTCTAAACCTCTCAACCTCAGGTAACTATAAAAAATGGAGTCTAGGACTCCATTTTTTTAGCGATTCTCTAAACGGTTGTAATCAAATAACCCATATTCAACACCACGTGTTTGCTCGGCAATTTTGTGGATTAAGTCGCTATAGCGCCAAAATTCGGGGTGAGTTCTACGAATACCATATTGCGCTCGTAGCGCAAGGTAGTCAGGTTCACTCGTCATTTGACTAAATAATGATACAAAGTCCTCTTGCGCTGCTTTGTTTTCTAAGTACCAAATTGCTTCGGGGTAATCGCCAATAAAACCTGGGACTATTGTCACCGTGTCTTCAGCATATGCTCTTTGGCCCTCTTCATTGAGTAAGCTTGAAATATTGAAGTGCGCATTGTGGTGTAATAATGAGAACGCTTGATGTGAACCGTCACTTTGCTTAGTAATGATAAACGAAACCTGAGGTAACAGATTAATTGCTTCCACGGGCATACTGTTTAGTGCTTGTAGAGGTTTTCCGACAACACGGTAGTCGTAATCCTTATTAAGAACAGGTTCGAGCACCGTATGCAATTGCTGATATAGTTCTTGCTTGGGGTCGTCAGTTTTGTATTTTATGCCCGTTGGCGCACCTATCAGAGACTTGCGGTTAATAAACTCGCTTAAACTCAAATGTGATTTGCGATACCAGTGATGCTTAATTTCTTGACGGTGGCTAAGCGGCAACAAGTTTAAAAAGTTTTGTTCCCCCTCTAGCCTTAAGAAGTCCATATATAAGCGAGTTATCAGCTGATGGCCAATGTTGCCATACACATCAAAACCCGCCACCAGCAAATAGTGAATGCGCTCAAACAGAGCATAATCGAGTACCCAAGTAGTTTTAGGTGGTTGACCGATAAACCCTTTCACAACTGTCGCACTGTCAAAATGACGGAAGATGGTTAGCGCAGCATTAGGGTTTTCTCCTTCACCGCGCCAGATTAAGTCCATATTGAGGCGCTGGCCATCAGCAAACATCGTTTCCGCAAGTGCTGTTTTGGCACGTAAATAGTCTTGTTGCTTACTTGCATATTTTGCCCAACTAGAAAGTGGCAGTGCATTACTTTGCTCCGCCGCAGGCAAGACCAAATCCTCGTCGTGTTTTAACAGCAGTTGATTAACGGCTTCATTGCTGTTTTTTTCAGGGTCAACAAATGCCACCCAAAAGTGATCATTAATAACATTCAGTGCGATTTGACCACGGCAAACAGGCCCTTTGATAAACCCTTTAACAATAAGCTCAGCTTCATCTAGCATGAACTGATAACGGGATTTAACTGGAATGTCTTTGAATACTTTGAATGGGTTTGCTGCAAGCTCGGGTTCATAGCCAGGCAGTGATTGTACTTGATAATCAGCAGCATAAAACTGCTGGTGTAAACGAGCTAGCTTAGCGTCATCGAGCGCTAATGGCATGTGTGTTTTTGACAAAATGGTGCTGCGGACTTGCATCAAACGATAATAGACTCTATCTATTTTTGGATCATCAAACGGTCTCACTGCCTTCACTAACGCAATCGGTTGCCCAGGGGGAGTGCTGGAGCGCACCAATTGAAAAAATGAACCATCATCACTTTTTGGAAAATAGATGTGGGCAAGATACCAATGCTCAAAAATATAGCGTGCTGCTAAGCGATGCTTATTGGTATCTTGATTTAAAAATTGCTCCCATTTTGCCGCTTCTTTTTGATCAACATCGCTTGGTTTGGCTATTTGCTGCATTTTGCTGCCATTTATTAGCCACTGTTCAAGTGTTTTAAACTCATCATGGCTCAGAGCGGGCAGCCCGTAAGGCATACCGGCATGTGGCTGTTGCTTCGCCAGTGCAGAGAACTCATCCATGGTTGGACAGGATTGCTCCCTATCAAGAGAAAAGTCAAACTCTTTACCCAATATACCTTGCTTCGGGAAGGGGTGAGACATTTTGAGCAGCAAACTGTTGTAGAGCACACTACCTGCAAGGTTGCTATAATCAGACTGTTGGCGCTCATTCAGTACTGCTGTGAAGCCTCGTTCACGCCATTGTGTTGTAGTTTGTGCATCAAATAACAAGCGTGTTGGCGTTTGTGCTAGCAGCCGTGTGCCATCGTATACAAGCTCCTTCGAAAGCCCTCTATCGATCCCTTCAGGGGAGGATAGCTTAAGCTGGCAAGGCGCATCATAACAACCATGACACACCACACAGCGGGACTCTAAAATAGGCTTCACCGTGTGCAAATAACGTGTACCGCTTTGATGGTGCTGCTCAATCCGTGCTTGCGGTTGCTCAGGGCCAAACATGTCGTCGTACTTGGAAACGCCGAGCGCCACACAACCCGATAACACAGTGAGCATCAGCGCACAAAACAATACACGTTTAGACATTTACTCGTCCTCGTCATCTAAGCCTAGGTCAAATGTAGGTAACATTTCCATCGGAGGAGAAACAAATAATGCCTCACCTTCGGTGCTCAATACAGCGCTAAGTACGGGACCTCGGTTAAGCAACAGTTGCAGTTGATGGCCTGCTTCTAGCAACGCAGTGACATTCGCACTGATATTAAGAAGCTCATAGTCATCAATATGCAAGCTGATATTTTCATCTTCTTTAGGATTCTGACATAAGTGAGCAAGTAAGTTCTCACTCAAGATCACAGACACTTCGGCGTCTGGAACATTAACGTCACGATTTTCAATATTGTCATCTAACAAAAAAAGCGGTAGTGACAAGGGGGTATCTTGTTGTAATTCCATCAAAGGTTACCATCTGAGTATTTACTTTATATTAGCACAGCTAGATGGCTGATAGCTGAAAAAGAGCGCAACAAAGCGCCCCATTTACCAAGGTAAGGTTTCACCGTTAGAGTGCCAAAAGCCCCCACTATTTTCGATGTTCAAGTGTTCAATTCTTTTAATTAAACGCTCAGCGGCGACATCAGGGGTAATATCTCCAGCAAACCCAACCATTTGCGTTTGCACAAACCCCGGATGGAACAGTCCAACCGAAATTCCCTGATTTTTTAGTTCATGAGCCATGCTCACGCTCGCAGCATTGAGTGCCGCTTTTGACATACGATAACCAATATATCCACCAGAACCATTATCAGCAATGGAACCCATTCGGCTGGTTATCATCGCAACTTTACTGCCTGCACTGAAGTTCTTTAAGAGCGCATGAGTAACCCGAATTGGCCCCATCGCATTGACATGAAACTGTTGCTCAAGAGTTTTAAAATCCATATCTGCGAGCGTTTCATTGTGGAACACCCCAGCGTTGTTCACCAGCACATCCACTTGTTTTGTGCCCAGTGCCGCCAGCAGCTTTTTAACGCCATTTTCTGTAGCAACATCAATATTTTCTATTATGTTGATACCTAATGCTTCTAGCTCTTCTGAAGTGTTACGAACAACAGCCGTTACCTCACAGCCTAAAGCTTGATATTGCTTACAAAACTCTAATCCAATCCCACGATTTGCACCTGTCACCAAAACATGCAATGCCATATCCTTCTCCTCATTTTATTGCTCAAAGTATTACTATTGGTGTGAGTGTACCAAACTCAAGATCAATCGAGCCTGAATTTATAAGTCACGAAAAATCGATACAATAGTCATACTAGGGTGAAAAGTCAGATTTTATGCGCAAATATCATCCGTTGCAGACTCAAGCATAGAAAAAACCGCCCCTTGTGGATCTGTAATGACACAAAACCGCCCAACTTCAGGCACATCTGTTGGTGGCACACATATTTCACCACCTAGCTTTTGCGCGTGCGCTGCTTTACTGTCACAATCTAATACAGCAAGGTATACCATCCAATGTGGCGGAATATCCTCCCCCCACTCTGCAGTCATTTCTATCATCCCTGCAACCGGGTGGTCATCGACTTTAAATAGCGTATATTCCATCTCCCCCATATCTTTGGTTTCAACTTGCCAATCAAATAACGAAGTATAAAAATCGCGACTTTTTTGACTATTTTTACTCACCAGTTCAAACCAATAAGGGGTATTAGCTTCTAGCTGACGTTGTGTGCCGATATGCCCACCTTCTTGCCATAATGCAAAAATGGCACCCCCAGGCTCTTGCAACATTACCATGCGCCCAGCACCAGCTACATCATGGGGCCCTGCCAACACTTTTGCACCTAATTCCACAGCACGAGCCACACTGTTATCGACATGGGTTACTGCAACATAAGCAAGCCAATGACTCACTGCGCCATTTTTCTGCTGCTCAGCTGTCATCTGATACATCGCAGCTATATCATCGGTGCCTTTTTGTAGCATAGTGTAGTAACAGTCTTCACCTATCGGCTGATCTAGAATCTGCCAATCGAATAACTGGCTATAAAAGGGTTTTGCTGATTTCCAGTCACTTGAGCACAACTCAATCCAACAAAAGTAACCGGGTCTAAATTCGCTGACAACTGACATCACAATTTCTCCAATGAAACCTAGTCAAGTGAATATAGCAGTGTTCTGGTAATAATGAAGTGCTGCTAAGTCAGATAACCAAGGGTTATTCCTTTAATTGACCGTACTTGGGCGAACGAGGGCCATACAGCAAACCATTTGCTGACCCTGCAGATAGCAAGCGCTGAGATGCTTCTTGTGATACTTCGAAGCCCATATCGAAGGTACTTTCAATCACTTGATTCAGCACTGCACCAATTAAAGCGCCTGCTAGACTGTTATCATTATCATCGCGATCTTCACTACTAGCAGCTTGAGCGTGTCCCTGCCAGATCACTTGACCAGTTTGTAGATCGACTAACTTTGCAGATAATGCAACCTTAGTGTCGCTATCGATCACAATATAAGAAGTTCCATAATCTTGAACTTCAATATACAAAGCAGCATCTGCAGCGAATATCTCGTGCAGCTTGCTAGGTGCTACATTATGAACATCGTGTGCAATTGCAAGGCCATTACTTTTAAATGTCTCTTGCACTAACGATACTGGAAACACATAGTACCCCGAATCAGCCAGAGGCTGTATTACGGTTGCCATCACACTGTAAGGTGCAATAACTTCATTTGAGTTATTGATTGGCGGTAATACCAAGATGGATTTAGGGTCACTTTGAATAAAAGCGCTATAGTCTTGACTTGGTGACGTTTTACAGCCATTTAGCAAAGTCAACGTAACGAATACCAACGCGCACCTGAACCATTTCATATTATTCTCCCTGTGCATTGACCATGAGAAAGTTAATATAGTGCTGAGACTCAGGAAACAGCTGCTTCTCTTGCTCAAAATAACTAAATCCCGTTGTTTGATCACCTTGAAGTAAATGCAAATATCCAAGGTGAGCATACATTCCCGGCGCAGGACTCAATTGGTTAGCTTCAGCACGTGCTATATCAGACTCTAATTCGGCGATTTGTTCATTCAGTGCCGCCATATCGCCACGAAAAAACGCGTAGACATTGCGCTCATAAGAGCCGTAATAATATTGCGGTGTTGTACTTTGACACCCTGACAATACCAATAGCAACACCGCCAAAAATATCGTTTTTTTCATAATTTACCTGAATATTAGATTGCGCTAAATGGGTTTATAAAGGCTGCCAATCGCCCTGTTCAATACCATTTACTAAGTTGTTAACCGCTTCACGAATGGCCAAATCCAATACTTTACCGTTTAACGTTGAGTCATAACTGGCAGTACCACCAAACCCTATTACTTCACGATTAGATAAACTATATTCACCAGCACCTTGTACCGAGTACACAACTTCCGAACTGTTAACATCAACAATATTCAAGTTGACTTTGGCGTACGCAACTTGCGATTTACCTTTACCCAAAATGCCGAATAATTGTTTATCACCAACTTCTTTTCTACCAAACTCAGATACATCACCAGTCACCACAAAATTAGCGCCTTTGATCTTTTGTTTTGCCCCTGAAAAGCCCGCTTCTTGAGAAATTTCACTCATATTTTCTCTATCTAGCACGACAAATCGATTACTTTGTTGCAGGTGCGTAGTAAGAATCGTTTTAGCCTGAGAGCCAAGACGATCGGCGCCAGAATTAAAAACACCGTTAAGATAAGCGGAGCGATTTTGTAACTTACCAACCGCTAACTGGCTCTTCGGGCCATTGTAAGCTTGGTTGTATGTTGCCACTTTTGGGCTCTCGAGTGTTCTTGATGCTTCCGTTGCGCAACCCGCAGTCAGTCCAATAAAAGTTAGCGCAAATACAGTCACGAGTTGTTTGTTCATTGTTTATCTCCTAATGAGGTTCAGGCCTTGTAAAAACAGCCCAGAATAATCTGTGCCTTGTTGCTAACTAATGTAATCAAACTTGATGCGCTTTGATGTTAATTTTTGTTTGTCAAAGGTGTACCTCACACTACATTTGGTGAAGTCGTAACAAGGCTTACTAAGTATAGCCTTGTGCCACCTGTTTGCCTTTTGCAGCAAAGCGCATTAAACCTAGCTAGGTTTATAGAAAATAGTTATTTATATACAAGGTGTTAAAGAAGAAAGAGGAGAGTGGTGCTTAGTGCCATTAGCGGCACTAAACAAAAAAGGTATGATATTGAAGCCGATTTACACTTTTCTACAAATCAACGTTGGCGCATAACCCCTTCTTGGATAGTAGAGGCCACAAGTTCACCTTGACGATTAAAAAACTGTCCTCTGACAAGACCACGGCCATTAGAAGCACTCGGACTATCCACACTATACAAAATCCACTCATCCATTCTAAATGGACGATGAAACCACATCGCATGATCAATGGTTGCAACCTGCATATTCGGCTGCATAAACGACAGCCCGTGTGGTTGTAATGCAGTTGGCAAAAACTCAAAGTCTGACGCATACGCCAATAAATAGTTGTGTATTCGACGGTCGTCGGGCATCTCACCATTGGCTTTAAACCAGACGTTCCTAACCGGTGATTGCTTTTTAGGCTGAAAAGGATTTTGGAAGTTAACTGGGCGCATATCCAAGGGCATTTCTTGCGTAAATTTGGCGCGCAACGTTTCTGGAATTAAGTCTGTATGTTCCTGATAAAAATGAAGCGATGACTTTAAACTCTCCGGCTCTGGTACATCTGGCATTAAGGACTGATGAGACAAACCTGGCTCATCCCCTTGAAATGACGCAGTCATGTAAAAAATCGGCTTGCCATACTGAATAGCGCTAACTCTGCGTGTGCTAAAACTGCGCCCATCACGAATATTCTCAACATCATAAACAATCGGCTTACTCGCATCTCCTGGACGTAAGAAGTACGAATGGAGTGAATTAACATACCGACCTTCAGGCAAGGTATATTTCGCCGCAGACAATGCCTGTCCCATCACTTGACCACCAAATACTTGCGGAAAGCCCAGATCTTGACTCTGCCCACGGTAGATGCCTTGCTCGATCTCCTCGAGACTAAGAAGATCCAATAGGTTTTGTAATACTTGACTCATGCTGCGCTCCGAACGTCTAGTAGAACTGGCAATAGTAGATATAATGACGTAATACCTTGACCAATCCAAATACATTGCTCAAATGAGTATAATACATCATAACTCAACCTATTGGACTAACCCATATGGCTTATTGGCTGTTTAAAACTGAACCTGATGCTTTCTCAATTGATGATCTCAAAAATGCACCTGAACAGCGGACTTTTTGGGAAGGGATCCGCAACTATCAGGCTCGTAATTTTTTGCGTGATCAAGTGAAAGTAGGCGATTTGGTGTTTATTTATCATTCCAGTTGCAAAGTACCCGCGATAGTTGGTATTGCCCGAGTGATAAAGGCAGCAACTCCAGATCCTCATCAGTTTGATCTCAACAGTGACTACTACGACCCAAAGTCCTCTACAGATAACCCGCGCTGGGTCGGGGTCACTTTAGCTTATGAGAGGCATTTGCGCCCTGTCACACTTCAGGCCATCAAGGCAAATCCAGCATTAACGGAAATTGCGCTAAAAAAAGCAGGTCGGCTATCTGTCATGCCAGTTGTGGATGCTGAATGGCACGCCATATTAGCCATGTCAGGAGCGAGCTAACGCTTGCTCCTATTTTTATTCCACCCATGTTTAGGGACAATACTGATATAAAGCAGCAAGGCGACCCATGAAAACAATAATGTTCCGATTAGCCACCCATTTTTCTCATGACCTTTCGTGCGTTTACTTCCTGCAACCAAAGTGACAGGAAGCAAATAAGCACACACAGCACCGAAGATTAACAGCGGGGTTTCGAACATAACCCTGGCCAATTCACCTCTGATGCCAATACACGCTGTGGCGCGATATAATGTAAAATATCACCTCCACTAATGCGGTAATCCAAAGGCGGATTAAGGTCCATATTTAAGCCATTGAGATCATGCGCAACGCCCAATAAGGTCGCGTCATGATGCTGCTTGAAGTAACCAAAAATATCCTCAAAGGTTAAGCTGCCGACCTCAACGGGAATGGTCAAGCTAAATTGTGTGTCACCATGTAGTGTTGATAATAACTCTTCCTGTACTCTACTTGACCCAGGGTCTTGCATGGCACGCACCAAAATTTCAGCAGACATCGACGCTGAACATTCAACGTTGGAACAATGCTCTCTTAATAACAGTGCCTTACTATCGTCTAAAAAGTGGGCTGTGATATGTGCTTCTGGTTTTACAACTCGGCTCAGTTTTAAAGCAGTGGTAAAAGTTTGATTATCGTCGTCACCGTCAATAATGACTTTGTCGGCACGCTCAATATTAATACGGGTTAATTGCTCGTCATCAGTAAAACTTGTTAATCTGGCAAAAGCGACATCTGGATAACTTAATAATGGATGTTCCATCATGTCAGTAACTGCCAGTACTATCTTTCTTTCTTCCCGCTTGTTATCACCTAAAATGTAATCCACCATCTTTTTTGTTCTGACATCATGCCAACCAAAAATTACAATATGATTTTGCAAGTGTGCGAAATCTTTTTCCCCTGTCATGCCTCTTCTCACCCAAAACGTCACAAACTGTCCAGCTTTCCCTAACAACACACCAAATAGCGCTAGGCCAAATGGGATCTGTATTGTAGCCACAACCAAACGCCCAAAGTCTGTTGTTGCACTAAAGTCGCCATACCCAACCGTCGAGGTCGTCACGACGTAATAATAAAAAAATGTACTTAGTGGCAATAACGCCGTTTCATTACTGAGCCATAATAGCCCCCATGTCACCGACATGTGAATAAGCGTTGCCATAAACAGCAGCTGCCAACTTGCTTTATCGACATGAGCTCGCATCAAAACAACTAAGCGCTTAAAAAATATAGGCATATTACTTCCCTATCATATACATACTGCTACCATACTGTAGATTTTACCCAAAAAACAACACGACATATCGACTTCTTTGATATAGTCTTAGAAAAGGTTACAAGAAGTAATGAGGGGTTAACATGGCTGGCGTATTGGCCTCAGTGGATCAACGCACGCAACTGGTGGGTGAAAATCGCCTTGAACTACTATTGTTTCATCTTCATAGTCGCCACTTTTTTGCGCTAAACGTCTTTAAAGTAAAAGAAGTCGTTAAACTCCCTCATCTAAATAAGATACCTAATGCCCATCCTAAAGTATGTGGTGTAACCAATATCCGTGGAGAGTCGATCCCGGTTATTGATCTGCGCCAAGCTATCTGCATGCCGTCATGCGAGCGAGATAAAGACTGCAACCTAGTCATCACCGAATACAACCGCTCTGTTCAGGCCTTTTTAGTTGGAAAAGTCGACCAGATAATTAACACCACTTGGTCAGACATTATGCCAACCCCCAAGTCCGTTGGTCGTAACCACTACCTTACTGCATTGACTAAAATACAACGCAGTGGTGTAGAGCATATTGTTGAAATCATTGATGTAGAGAAAGTGTTAGCTGAAATTGTTGAGTACACCGTCGAGATCCCACAAGGTATTCTTGATAAAGCCATTATCAATGAATTTCATGGTCGCAAGATTTTACATGCGGATGACTCTCCTACTGCACGCAGACAAGTGGCCGATACACTAGCGCAGCTGGGAATCGAGATAATCCCAGCGACTGATGGCCAAGAGGCGCTGAATGTACTAAAACACTGGGCCGATGAAGGCATTGATGTACAAAAAGAACTCTTAGCAGTTATCACCGATGCCGAGATGCCCGTTATGGACGGGTATCGCCTGACTTATGAGATCCGTAACGATAGTCGTCTAAAGGATCTTTACGTCATCCTTAATACCTCACTGAGCGGCAGTTTCAATAATGCTATGGTCGAAAAAGTTGGATGTAATGCCTTCTTGTCAAAATTTCAGCCCGACTTGTTAGTGACCGAAGTGCAGAGCCGCCTGAAAGACGTGTTAGAAAACAAATAAATACTGTATAAAAAAACAGTTTTATTTTTCTTATAAATCATAGCGTTGCTTTTCTAAGCCTTGCTTTACTTAGCGAGATGCTGGGATTTAACCCAGTGACTCGGTATACTTGCCATCATTTGAGCAAATAGGCAAAGCAATGGACGTATCAGAACTACTCGACGGCCTTAACGACAAACAGCGCGATGCAGTCGCAGCTCCTCTGCAAAACATGTTAGTGCTCGCGGGCGCGGGGTCAGGTAAAACACGAGTACTTGTTCACCGCATTGCTTGGCTTATGCAAGTTGAACACGCCTCGCCGTTTAGTATTTTCGCGGTAACCTTTACTAACAAGGCTGCCAAAGAAATGCGTGCGCGCGTCGAGGCAACGATAAGTACTCCTGTTGGTGGTATGTGGATTGGTACCTTCCACGGCCTTGCTCACCGAATGTTACGCGCCCATCATCGTGAAGCAAAACTGCCTGAGTCGTTCCAAATCTTAGACAGCGATGATCAACAGCGGATGATCCGCCGCTTGCTCAAAGCTATGAATATCGATGAGAAAAAGTGGCCACCTAAACAGTTAAGCTGGTATATCAGTGCTCGAAAAGATGAAGGGCTAAGGCCAAAAGATATTCAAGCATATGATGTCAATGAACAACTGATGTTAAAAGTTTACAGCGCTTATCAAGATGCTTGCGACAGAGCCGGCTTGGTTGATTTTGCTGAGATCTTACTCCGCTGTTATGAACTGTTACAGCAACAACCGACTTTATTGCGTCATTATCAACAGCGATTTCGCCACATGCTGGTAGACG
The DNA here is from genome assembly GCF_004103255.1 of Pseudoalteromonas sp. PS5. NCBI lineage: Bacteria > Pseudomonadati > Pseudomonadota > Gammaproteobacteria > Alteromonadales > Pseudoalteromonadaceae > Pseudoalteromonas > Pseudoalteromonas sp. PS5. The sequence goes on along the minus strand of NZ_RCSQ01000102.1, from coordinate 32,403 downwards.
AATTCCAAGATACCAACAGCATTCAATACTTATGGTTACGCCTGCTTGCTGGAAGCGAAAACAACATCATGATCGTAGGCGATGATGACCAAAGTATATATGGTTGGCGCGGTGCAAAAGTTGAAAACATCAAACGATTCCTAGATGACTTTAACGCACAGACCATTCGCCTTGAGCAAAATTACCGCTCTACCGCGACGATTCTAAAAGCATCAAATGCGCTAATTGAAAATAATGCAGAGCGTATGGGAAAAAGCCTATGGACGGACGGTAATCAAGGTGAACCCATTTCAATTTACGCGGCTTTCAATGAGCTTGATGAAGCAAGATTTGTTGTGGGTAAAATCAAGTCATGGCTGCAAGCTGGTAATGCGCTGAGCGACAGCGCGGTGCTATATAGAAATAACGCACAATCACGGGTATTAGAAGAAGCACTACTGCAAGAAGGACTAAAGTACCGGATCTACGGTGGTATGCGCTTTTTCGAACGCCAAGAAATAAAAGATGCGCTTTCTTACTTACGCATTATCAGTAACCGTAACGATGATGCCGCCTTTGAGCGCGTTATTAATACTCCAGCACGGGGGATTGGTGATAAAACCCTAAGTCATATTCGCGACTGTGCACGTCATGAATCCTTGTCACTTTGGGATGCAGCAAAAGCAGTGCTGGCGCAAAAACATTTGGCAGGGCGAGCCGCCACCGCAGTCACTAAGTTTATCGACTTAATCGAACAACTAGACAACAAAATCACTGAACTGGAACTTGCGCAGCAAGCACAGACAGCGATTGAACAGTCAGGTTTGATGGCCATGTATCAAGCAGAAAAAGGCGAAAAAGGCCGCGCACGAGTGGAAAACTTGGAAGAACTCATCAGCGCCTGTGGTCAGTATGAACTGCCTATTGATGAAGACTTCACTTCACCGCTACAGGGCTTCTTAGCCTATACCTCATTAGAAGCTGGTGAAGGCCAAGCAGACGAGCACGAAGATGCTGTGCAAATGATGACGCTGCACTCAGCTAAAGGTCTAGAATTCCCCTTAGTATTTATGGTTGGTGTGGAGGAAGGCATGTTTCCATCACAGCAAAGTAATGAAGAGTCCGGTCGACTAGAAGAAGAGCGCCGCCTCTGCTACGTTGGTATGACACGCGCCATGGATAAGCTTTACATTAGCCATGCAGAAAGTCGGCGTTTATATGGTCAAGAAAAGCACCACAGCCCATCACGTTTCCTCCGAGAAATCCCTGAAGACTGTATGGAAGAGATACGAATTAAAACGCAAATCTCTCGCCCTGCAAATACGGGGAGATTCAGCCCTTCAATCAGCCATGCAACTTTTGAAGAAAGTGGCTTCAACCTTGGACAACGTGTACTACATGCGAAGTTTGGTGCAGGCACCGTATTGAATTACGAAGGCGCAGGAGCGCAATCACGTATTCAAGTCAATTTTGATGACGTGGGTAGCAAGTGGTTAGTGACAGCCTATGCTAGATTACAAGCACTCTAACCTCCCAACCTTACTCAAACAGCTTGCTGATGCCCGCCATCGGCAGCTGTTGCTCGTCACTGGTCGCCAAGCTTGGTGTTATCAACAATCTGAACAGCTGCTTACGCAATCAAGTGACTGTTTGGTGCTCAGTAATAACCAATTACTTAGCCAAGCAATATGGCCGGATCACTTACATCAAATACTTGGACAAGAGTTTGACCACCTAATTTACGATGGCTTTAGTGGGATTCTCCCCAACAAAATCGCAGCAGCTGCCGGTACCGTAAAAGCGGGCGGTTTGTTTGTGCTACTACTTCCTGAGTTGAGCGAGCTGGATCACTGGATAGACTCCGCAATTCAACGCTGGAGTTCAGAGGGGTATACGCCAACACACAGCTACTTTTTAAACCGATGGCAGCAACTATGGCAGCGCCAACCAGCTTGGCAAATTAGCGAAAAACACGAAAGCTCGCTGCCCAAAAATTACCACCCATCGGGCCCAATGACGTGCGGTATCGAAGCGCAGCAACACGTATTATCCCGCATCACTAGTGCACTAATAAATAACCATACTCCTATCTTGCTCAGTGCCGATCGCGGACGCGGTAAGAGTGCGCTTTTAGGGTTGCTAGCAGCAAAGCTGCCTGAACAACCATTTGTTATTTGCAGCCGTCATTTCCATGCTTTGCATAGTTGCTTTGCGATGCGAGCGAATACACTCAATCAGCCCATCAAGCACAATAGCAAAACACTCGCCAATCTAAGTTATCTAGCACCAGATGCGTTACTACAGCAAGCGCCATCTCTGGATAGCAATACGATTTTGTTAATAGACGAAGCAGCCACACTGCCAGTGCCTTTTTTAATTCAAGTTGCGCAGCTTGGCTTTCGTTGTGTATTCTCGAGTACCTTAGTAGGTTATGAAGGAAATGGCCGCGGTTATACCTTAAGGTTTAAACGCTACCTTGCCACCCACTACCCAAAACATCTTGATTTCACTCTAACATCACCTATTCGTTATGCGTCCAATGATCCATTAGAGCAACAAATTCGGCGGTTATTCGCATTAGAGTGTAAAATCAAACCGCCCTCCTCCTCTTATCAGTACTCAATGCGCGCAATTACACAAGCCGAATTGGCTACGAATAACACATTGCTTGAACAGGTGTTTTCTTTGTTAGTATTGGCGCATTATCAAACCAGTGTTGATGATTTGAGACAACTGTTAGATGCACCAGATCTGTACCTGTACGGCGCTTTTTGCGATGATCAGTTGGTAGCAATTTGTCTCGCGGTATTAGAAGGCGGAATGCCTGACCCATTGGCGCAGGATATTATCAATGGTAAGCGCAGGCCAGCTGGGCACCTGATGTCACAACAGCTCGCCACCACCTACGGCGATCGCCACTTTGTTAGCGCTCATCATGCTCGCATTATCCGTATTGCAGTACACCCAGATATGCAGCGTCGCGGGATTGGCAGCCAACTATTAAGCGCTGTTGAGAACTCGTTGCCTAGGCATATCAGCGCAGTTGGTACCAGTTTTGGCCTCACCACCGAGTTGCTGACATTTTGGCATCAGCAAGGATACCAACCTTTAAAAATCGGTTTTAAACAAGATAAAGCTAGCGGTGAATATGCCTTGATTGCTCTAAAGCCCAGAAAAGAGCCAATATCGGCTTCTTATCAAGCGTTATTTAGGCAAGGGTTTGTCTACCAGTTACGTACGACTTATCAACACCTTGACACTAGTACCGTCACAGCGGTCTTGGCGACACTACAATCACAGCAAGTAAGTAGTGAGCAACTGAGCTACCTGCACTTTCTTTCACAAAGTACACCTAATGAACAACAAATATGCCCCTTTTTATGGCAACTTGTCACACTACAACCAATATTAGTTAAAAGCTTAACTAATATTTCCTCAGAATTAATTATTCGGCTAGTATTACAGCAGCATGCAACCCAAGTCGTACAGCAAATGCTAGGACTTTCTGGTAAAAAAGCATTAGTTATTAAATTAAGAGAGGCCTTACAGCAAGTATATGAATATTTCCGGCATTAAGCTGCTGCTGTTGGCAGTCATGATTCTGAGCTCGAGCCTTCCGTTATCTGCCAAACAAGCGGTCAAAATGGGAATGTCGACGGCACTTTCAGGACCAGCCCAGGAGATTGGTCAGCAGTTAAAAGCCGGTGCAGAGTTACACTTGGATCACTATAATCAGCATAAACCGGCTGACGCGTTGCCTGTGACGCTCGAAGCCTTAGACGATGGTTATGAACCGCATAAAACCGTCATCAATGCACGCAAGCTTATTTATGAACACAAAGTAGATGCGTTATTTGGAGTAATGGGCACCCCCACCTCTTATGCAATTAAGCCCATACTAGAGCACTCCCACATCCCTTTATTAATGCCGTACACAGGCGCTGAGTTTTTACAAAACCCTACTACCTTCGATGTATTCAACCTACGCGCCAGCTACAATAAAGAAACCCAAGATATCATTCACTACTTTGTCGATGAGCTAAAATTCAAACGTATTGCTTTACTTATTCAAGCAGATGAATTTGGCTTAACGGTTGAGAAAGGCCTGACCAAAGCCTTGTCAGAACATGGCATGCGGCCTGTTGTTATTACACGCTTTAGGCGTAATAGTGACGATATAGATAAAGCACTGAAACGAGCTAAGCGCCATAAAATAGAGGCGTTTGCCATGGTTGGTACCTATCAGCCTTTAGCCAAGTTTATTAATCAAGCAAAATTTTCAGGGTTAGAAGCACACTATGCAACGGTTTCTTTTGCTTCTTCTAACGAGCTATTTGCCCGCCTCAAAGGACAGCCTAAGGTACTCGTCACCGAAGTTGTCCCTGATCCTGTGATTTGCAAAGCACAACTGTGTGATCACTTCCGACAGACCATCAATCAAACTAACCTGCCCTTAAATGAACAGGTGTTTGAAGGGTTTCTCAACGCCTATTTACTCACCAGCGCTATTCAAGCTTGTCAGTTGCCGCTGCAAAGTACCTGCCTAATGAATGCGTTACAAGATCAGTTAGAAAATAACCAACTTATTCGTGATGTATTTATGTTGCAACCTGGACAAAAGAAATTGCCAGTTTACCGCTCATTTTTCTAATAATGTTCTATCCTTAGGAGAGATTGACTATAGGCGAGGCTGACATGGATTTAATTAACTTTCGGGTCGGAAAAAAAACAATATCACTGCAAATCCTCGATATTTTATTAACTGAGCGTTACGAAGAAAACTTAACAGACTTACCTAACGACAACCCGAGCTTTCTTGGTGTTAAAGATTATATGGGAATACCCACTCCCATATTCGACTTAGGGATCATCCTCAACAAACGTTCTTCTTATGATACTAATCAAGAACTTGTAGACATGCTTAAAAAGCGAGAAGAAGACCATAAAGAATGGCTACACGCTCTAGAAGCAAGTATTTTTAATGATGCCCCTTTTTTAAAAGCGAAAGATCCAAAACAGTGCGCTTTTGGACAATGGTTTTATAGTTTTAAAACTGACAATGATGATCTCAAAGCGTTACTAAAACGCTTTGAGATCCCACATGAACAGTTACATGCGTTAGCCGATAAACTCCTCACCCTTTGTGCCAAAGGCAACAAGCAAGAAGCATTAGACATGTTAGCGCGAGAGAAAAGAACGACATTCAATAAACTCATGCGACTCTTTGAGTCTGCCCGCGACCAAATTATGCTTGATCATAAGCCTATTATTGTATTCACGACCCAGGATGGCCAAAGCCCCCATATTGGCTTGCTTGTCGACAAAGTCGAAGATAACGTGCACTGTGAAGAAAGCGATATCAAGTCACTTCATGAAATGACCAGTATTGGCTTCGAGATCGATGCACAAACGAAGAAATTAATGAAAGGATTAGTAAAAATGGGTGAACGCCACAGCGTGTTGATTGACCCTAGTGCTATTTTCCGACCAGAACATTTACAACATTATGAGCCAGAAGAAACCGAAGAGTACGGTTTGTTTTAACACTATACAGTTACACACAAAAACGCCGCTATTCGCGGCGTTTTGTACTTTATAATCTGAGCTCAGATTAGTGATTACTTAGCTTGGCGGCTAGCGCGTTTACGCTCGCTTTCAGTCAGTAATTTCTTACGAATACGGATGCTTTCAGGCGTTACTTCTACTAGCTCATCATCATCAATGAACTCAAGCGCTTGTTCTAGCGACATCACGATAGGTGGCACAAGGTTTTGTGCTTCGTCAGTACCTGCTGCACGTACGTTAGTTAACTGCTTACCTTTAAGTGCATTTACCGTTAGGTCGTTGTCACGGCTATGAATACCGATGATCATACCTTCGTAAACCTCAACACCGTGACCGATAAATAGACGACCACGTTCTTGTAGGTTAAATAGTGCGTTTGTTAGCGCTTTACCTGGTGCATTCGCGATTAGTACACCATTCTTGCGCTGACCAATGTTACCGCCTTTGTGTGGACCGTAATGCGAGAACGTGTGGTACATCAAACCAGAACCAGACGTTAACGTCATAAATTCTGTTTGGAAACCAATTAGACCACGTGCAGGCATCATGAAGTCCATACGCACACGACCTTTGCCATCTGGAGACATGTCAGTCATTTCTGCTTTACGAAGACCAAGCTGCTCCATGATAGAACCTTGGTGTTCTTCTTGACAGTCAATGGTTACTGTTTCGTACGGCTCTTCTAGCTGACCATCAACTTCACGTAGGATTACTTCTGGACGAGATACTGCAATCTCGTAGCCTTCACGACGCATATTCTCAATAAGAATACCCAAGTGAAGTTCACCACGACCAGATACACGGAAGCTATCTGGGTTATCGGTTTCTTCAACACGTAGTGCAACGTTGTGCACAAGCTCAGCTTCTAGACGCTCAAGGATATTACGCGAGGTGACGTATTTACCTTCTTGGCCTGAGAATGGAGACGTGTTTACAGAGAAAGTCATTGTTACTGTTGGTTCATCAACAGATAACGGAGGCAATGCTTCAACATTGTTCTGGCAACAGATAGTGTCAGAAATTTTCAGTTCGCCAAGACCTGTGATTGCGATGATATCACCTGCAGTTGCTTGCTCAACCTCATGACGGTCAAGACCTAAGTAACCAAGTACTTGACCTACTTTACCGTTACGTGTTTTACCATCAGCACCGACGATAGTCACCTGTTGGTTAGGCTTAACTGAACCACGCTTGATGCGGCCAACACCGATAACACCTACGTATGAGTTGTAATCAAGCTGAGAAATTTGCATCTGGAACGGACCTTCAGGATCCGCGTTAGGCGCTTCAACTTCATCTACGATAGCTTGGAACATAGGTTCCATGTTGTCAGACGGCTCATCTAGATCAAGTGTTGCCCAGCCGTTGATTGCTGATGCGTAAATCACTTTAAAGTCTAGCTGTTCGTCAGTTGCACCTAAGTTGTCGAATAGGTCAAAAACTTGGTCCATTACCCAATCAGGACGAGCGCCCGGCTTGTCAATTTTGTTGATTACAACAATAGGCTTAAGACCCTGAGCAAACGCCTTTTGTGTTACGAAACGCGTTTGTGGCATCGGACCTTCTTGTGCATCAACTAGTAGTAATACTGAGTCAGCCATCGAAAGAACACGTTCTACTTCACCACCGAAGTCGGCGTGTCCCGGAGTATCTACGATATTGATACGGTAGTCGTTCCACTTGATTGCGGTATTTTTTGCAAGGATGGTGATACCACGTTCTCTTTCAAGATCGTTTGAGTCCATCACTCGCTCTTCATTACCACCGCGCTGCTGTAGTGTACCTGATTGCTCAAGTAGCTTGTCTACAAGCGTTGTTTTACCGTGGTCTACGTGCGCGATAATCGCGATATTTCTTAACTTTTCGATGCTCATATTATTACTCAGTGAAGTTGGCCCTCAGTGATCCTAGTCGATCTACGCAAAAATGCGCGTTGAGATTGCCCGATTGAGAATTAAAGGTCGCGTATTATCTACTATTAATGTGACAGATGAAAGTTTATCCAACATTTTTTTCAATAATCTAGCATGAATTTCTCTGGTAAAGAGGGCAGTAAAACGCGACTAGGTCGAGTCCGATTACAATACTTTGCTCGTCCGATTCTGGACTTAGCTCTTGCAAAAATACAATAAAGCCTATTAATATCATGGCAATAGCGTTTGGCACATACGTTGCTAAAGTACCAATCAAGGTGAAATATTAATAATAAACCATCGTGACACCTCACTGTACTTGGAGCAAATATGGTAACACATTCAATAAACATGGCTTGGCAACGGCTCAAACGTCATATCAGTTATACAGTCACTATTATTCTGACACTTGGGCTCGCACTAGGTGCTTTGGTGTCGACATACAACCTCAATTATCAATTACTCGCAGCACCACTCCCTTATCCAGATGCGGAGCGGTTGATGTTGTTACGCGGCGCGCTAGTCGATGACAATAATGAAATAAAACAAAGCAACTTTATTCCGCACGCTGGAAGCTTAACGTCTTATGAGAAACAACCCCAATTCCCCGAGATTGAAAGCATAGCACTACAAAACATTAGTATTGATGTGGAGCAAAGCTTACCAAGTAGTCCTACATTTAATATCGGTGCCATCACCCCTGAGTACATGCAGTTACTTGATGCACCGATGGCACTCGGTCGCTACTTTTCCAGCGATGAAGGTCTAGGTAGTCAGCAACCGGTTGCAATGATTTCATATTCTGTGTGGCAACAATATTTCGCTGGTAACCCTGATGTTTTAGAAAAAACGGTGGTTTTTAAAGGCGTCAGTTTCAAAATTATTGGTGTAACGGCCTCACAATTTGACGAACCAGTGCTTTCAACACCAAATTGGCATACTGATGTTTGGCTAACCTATGACTACAACGATTCACCGGCTCCTCAGTGGCAACGTAACAACATTCAAACCTACCAGATCCTAAAATTACATAAGTCAGCAGACTCTCAAACAGCACAGCTGTCTCTGGAAAACTGGTTTAATGAGCAGCTACATCAGCAAACCAGAGGTATGCAAGATTTCGCAAATAGTAGAGTCAAACTGGAATTGATCCCGTTCAAAACTCGTATTGTTGGCGATGCCTCACAGGTCAGCTTGATGATGTTACTTGGCAGCATTGTATTGTTGTTAATTGCACTAAGTAATATCTGTAACTTAGTACTATCGCGAGCTGTAGAGCAACAAAGAAACTTTGCTGTTCAAGCTGCTTTAGGTGCAAGACCAAGCCACTTGTTTCATCACATAGTAACAGAGTTAGGGCTCTTGTTTACCTGCGCGGCCGCGATTTCCCTTGTAGTCGCAACCGCTATTATCTGGTTACTAAAATCTGGCATGGCGGGGCCTCTTGCGCGTTTGCAAACACTACAACTTGAACTGCATACCGTGGTATTTGCTTTAATTACGAGTGCCGCCTTGTGTTTGATGCTCGCTTGGATTGTCAGCCGTCAACTTAATTATCAGAACATTATTCGCCAATTACAAAGCAGTGGTAAAGGGACTGGTGTACAAATCTCTGCTACCACCCGTAACTTACTCATCTCTTTTCAACTGCTTATTTGCCTCTCTTTGCTTACCGTTTGCCTTGGTGTATTTCAAACAAGCTGGCAGCATTTACAGCGTGAAACGGGTATAAAAGAACAAAATACCTACCAAGTGGCACTGAATCTTGGCACATTACTGCAACAAATGACGCTTGAGGAACGCCGGCAGCTATTACTCTCAGCATTAGACTCCCTGCGGGCATTACCACAAGTCGAGCATGCAGGGATCGGTGGCTACCCTCCCATTTCTTATTGGGTTCCTGGTTTTTCTAGTCGTCAGATGCAATTTGAGCCAGGGATCAAGAAAAACTCATTTGAATTTCAAAGCACGGCTGGTACGGCATCTTACTTTAACGCTTTCGGAACCAAGCTCATTGATGGTAGAGCCTTCACGATGGAAGAAGCCATTAACAACGAGTCTGTCGTTATTATCAATCAGTATCTGGCAAGGCAGCTTAGAGAAAGAGGACAAGTGCTCGGTGCCAAATTATATTCCCGTAACAGTCAAAACAGTGTTGAAGTTATTGGCGTAGTCGATGATATTTATCTACCTAATCAGCCAAATATTGCTAGAATTTTTATTCCCGCAATACCAACTGGCTACCCTTTTATCATGATTGAAACTAAGGCCAATACAGGTATCAGCAAAGCAGAAATAAACCAGCTTTTGGTCGATATTCACCCACAGATGCGAGTCTATAATTTTCAGTCGACAACAACACTACTTGCAACACATTTACAGCGAGATCGTGTCGCTAGTATCTTTACATTGGTATTGTCTGTCATTGCCTTAATATTGGCAGCAATCGGGATCTATGGTGTCTGCAAATATAACATCGCATTACGCCGTTTCGAGCTGGGGGTGAGAATGTCCATAGGCGCAACACCGATAACCGTATTGATTCTAATATTAAAGGATAACTTGCGACCCCTACTTATCGCGGTCTGTGCATCTGCATGTATTTTATTGAGTATTTCAGCACTTCAGGATACGCTTGTACCTAATACAGCCAGTAGTATTGTGCACTGGCTAGTATCGTTGGCGGCTGTGATAACTTTAGTTACTGGTGTGACCCTAGCCTCTGCCAGAGACATTATTGCCCGCCCAGCACTGCACGCACTGCGCGGAGAATAATAACATTTTTTACCATCAAGGAAGTTTACTGTGAGTGCCAAACCACTAATATTACTAGTCGAAGACAACAGAGAAGTCCGATTAGCAGCTAGATTTGTACTGGAAGATTTAGGCTTAGCTGTGGAAGAAGTCGAAAATCCGGTTCAGGCACTCACTTTCCTCGAGCAACGTCAGCCTAGTCTGATTTTGCTCGATATGAACTTTGAACTAGATTCCACCTCAGGACAAGAAGGGCTAAGGTTTTTACGTCAACAGCAGCAGCTAGGCAACACCATCCCCGTGGTCGCAATGACGGCATGGTCACATACCGAGTTAGTTGTACAAGCAATGCAGCTTGGTGCTGCGGACTTCCTAGAAAAACCATGGAAGAACCAACGCTTTGAGCAAGTCATTCGCCACCAGCTCCAACTCAGTGAACTGAGTAATAAAAATCAGGCATTACAACATGCGCTGGCTGGAGAGAAAAGCACCGTGCTTTGGCAGAGCAATGCGATGCAGCAACTGATGGAGCAGCTGGAGATCATGGCACCAACCGATGCAAATATTCTCCTTACTGGAGAAAACGGTGTTGGCAAAAGCCTGATAGCGCAGTGGATCCACCAGCACTCAACGCGAGCGATGCAACCATTTATCTCAGTAAATATGGCTACCATTCCCGAACAGCTGTTTGAAAGTGAACTATTCGGTCATACCAAAGGCGCGTTTACCGATGCTAAATCGGATCGTGCCGGACGATTTAAACTGGCTAACCTCGGCACCTTATTCTTAGATGAAATTGGCACACTTCCCATTAATCAGCAGAGTAAACTACTTCGCGTCCTTGAATCTCGAGAATATGAAGCTGTGGGTTCAAGTAAAACCGAAATAGCCGATGTCAGACTAATTAGTGCGACTAATGCCAAATTGGAGCAACAAATCGCCAAAGCAGAGTTTCGTCAAGATTTGTTTTACCGCATCAACACCTTTACTATCGAGATCCCGCCTTTACGCTCACGCCCAGAAGACATTGAGTTACTCGCTCGACATTTTATCAAATCACATGGTAACCGATATGGAAAAAGTGAATGCTCACTTACACCTATGGCGATAGCACAACTAAAACAGTATGATTGGCCAGGTAATACTAGGGAATTGAGTCATTTATTAGAGCGTGCCGTTTTATTGAGCCGCACAGGAGAGATCAGCACTGAACAACTACAACTAAGTGCATCATCTTCCTTATCGCTAAGCAGCAGTGCAACCGCCCCCTTGCCTCTTATTACGTTGGAGCAAGCTGAGCAGAAATTAATCACACAAGCGCTAGCAAATACCTCTGGAAACAAGCAGCAAGCCGCTGAGTTATTGGGTATTACTAAGCAAGCGCTCTACCGTCGTCTTGAAAAGTATGGCCATAATTAAAGAACCTCTAGCGGGCTACTTTATTGTTAAGTTTATATTGTTGGTAGCCGTTGAAGTTTTCGGGGTTGCTGCACTCAGTTGGCACTTAGACATAAACTTGCCGACGGCTTTGTCTACATCAACCGCGCTAATTATCACCAGCTTTTTGATTATGCAGGGTCTACTATTCAGACAACTCTACATGCGCTGCAAACACTCATTTGAGCGATGTAGCTACCAAGCAGAGGCATGGCTAAAGCGCGACTTTAGCCTCAGAGCTAAACCGACATTCTCAACAGGGGTGGTTGCGCATCTGCACCAGCAACTAAATGGTGTTTCTGAAATGCTTCAAAGTGAAAAAACAGATGAAGATGTACAGTCCTTTTTAGTTGCAGAGTTAATCAGCGTATTAAACACTCCCATCTTTATTTTCGACCAACGTATGCAACTATGCTTTGGTAATGACGAATGCGTAGAACTTTTCCAAAAACCGTGGCAAACACTAAGATACAGTCCACCAGAAGCAATCGGGCTAACACCTGAACCTAATTGGCATTTCATCGACCCTGAGCGGAATAAGCGATGGCAAGTGAGACACAGTACGTTTACCCGACAAAATTCCTCTTACCATCTCGTTGCTTGCATTGATATTCATCAAGCGCTGCGCGATCAAGAGTTACAAGCTTGGCAGCGATTAATACGTGTCATTAGTCATGAAATACGCAACTCCCTCACTCCTGTCTCAGCGATACTTGAGCGTTTACAGACTCGAGCCAAAGACCCCAGAGATAATGAGGCATTTAATATCGTACTTGAACGATGTTTTCACTTACAGGATTTCATCCACAAATACAGCCAGTTAAATCAACCAATCAAAGTCGACCTTCGGCGAATATCAGGCTTAGAGCTGAGTCAGTCGATTCAAAGCTTTTTCCCAGAAGTGCAATGGCAAGTTGAGTTATCGCCAGCCTATTTTCATGTTGATCCAACGCTTATCAATCAAGTTTTAATAAATATTGTAAAAAATGCGATAGAGGCAAGCTCTGCTCACGCCACCATTACACTGAAAATATATACCAAAGATAATATGGCGTATTTTGAAGTCATTGATGAAGGAAACGGGGTGGCAAACAGCGATAACCTCTTTGTGCCTTTTTACTCAACAAAACAAGCAGGAGAAGGGATAGGTTTGTATATCAGTCGCTACTTTGTTGAGCAAATGTCGGGCACAGTCAACCTAACCAACCGACAAGATAAAACGGGAGCTATTTGCCAGCTGAGCTTTCCTGTTTTGATAAATTAATGCTTATCTTATAGTCCAGTTTTTATAACACAGCGTCCATAATCGGACTCCACTCCATCACAAGAATAGAAAACAACAACTAGATCAATGGTTTAAAATTTGGCATATGGCTTGCTCAAAGTAAGTTAATCGAACCAATCAAGGTAACTTATGATGGATGTAGTAAAGCAAAAGCAAGTAAGGCCTTTGCAAAAAGTGAGGCTTATCATCGGTGTGTCAATGGTGCTCCTATTCACTTGGCTTAGCCTTGAGCTATTTTCAACCTCAGATGATTTTAAATTGCAAAGACAGGCGATCATTGTGGGGCAAGTAAAACAAGGTGACTTAAATGTCAATGTTGATGGTTATGGGGTACTGCGCTCAAATAAACAAAAACTCATCACCACACAAGACCCAGCAACCGTATATGAAATACTTGTTCGCCCAGGTGGAGCTGTTAAGCCCGATACCATTATTCTAAAGATGCAAGATCCAGATCTCACGCAACAGCTGGAAAGTGCAGAAATGGAGCTTAATCGTCAACAAGCCAACTTTCGCCGACAAAAGCTGGCTAATCAGCGTGAGCTACTGATGGAAATGGCTACATTAGCTGAACTAACCAGTCAGCACCAATCACTTGTTATGCGCCGTGAAGCCCAGCAAACATTAAGAGATCAAGGTGTAGTGCCAGCAATTGAGGTCAAGACGGCAGAACTTGAGGAGCAGCAGCTTGCCGAGCGGGTAAAACTTCAAGAGCAAAGAATAGCACAGCTAAAGTTGGTACATTCTGAAGATTTAACCATATCACAAGAGCTTATCAATCAAGCACACTCGATCCTTGCTCGATTAGCAGAGCGGGAGGCAAAACTAACCGTACGGGCTGGCACAGAAGGCGTTTTACAGCGTTTAGCCGTTGAGCTAGGTCAAAGCGTAGTTGCAGGTCAAGAGCTGGCACAAGTCGGGAGCAGTAAGGATCTCCAAGCTTTAGTTCGAGTATCACAATCCAAAGCAGAGCAAATCCAAGTTGGTCAATCAGCAGTGGTCAATACTCGCCGTGAACAAGTACAAGCAAAAGTGACTCGCATCAGCCCTCAAGTCCAAGAGGGAACGATTGAAGTTGAGCTCACCTTTGTCAATGGCGTGCCTGATTCAGCAAGGCCTGAACTTAATGTTGATGCACAGATCAACACACATCAACTCAAAAACGTTTTATACGTGGAACGCCCCAGTAATACCCAATCTCATAGTCAGCAAACATTGTTTGTGTTAGAGCAGGATATTGCGGTGCCTCAGTTAGTTTCTTTTGGTATTGATGCTGGAAAGTTCTTGCAAATTGAAAGCGGCATCTCGGCCAATCAACAAATTATATTATCCGATACCAGCACCTATAAAAATGCAGAACAAGTACGGATCATGCAGTAAGTCATCCTCAATATTAGGACTAAGTTATGAAAGAAACGATTTTAAAGATGTCAGATATTACCAAAGTATTTAGCACTGAAGAAATGGAGACACACGCATTACGTGGAATTAACCTCGAGATTGACAAAGGTGATTTTGTTTCAATTTGTGGCCCATCTGGCTGCGGTAAGTCCACTCTACTCTCCATCCTCGGGTTACTCGATATGCCCAGCACAGGGAGTTATGTTATTGAAGGTACAGAAGTCAGCCAACTTAGCTTGACCGCTGCCGCACATATCAGAAATGAAAAAATTGGATTTATATTTCAGTCTTTTAATCTAATCGACGAACTCTCTGTGTATGACAATATTGCACTACCATTACGCTACCGTCAAAACCCAATGAGTAACTCGGACATTGACCAAGCAGTAATGAGCTGCCTAACAAAAGTCGATATGGCACATCGTACAAAGCACCGCCCTAATCAATTATCTGGTGGACAACAGCAGCGGATAGCGATTGCCAGAGCCTTGGTAGGTAACCCTGCTTTACTGCTTGTGGATGAGCCCACAGGTAACCTCGATTCTAAAAATGGGGATGCTGTAATGGATATGCTTAAAACACTAAACTTGGAAGGTACAACACTGTGCATGGTAACGCACGATCCCAGGTATGCAGATATGGCAACACGCAAGCTACATCTGTTAGATGGAAAAATACTGGCTCCACAAGCGCAAACAGCTCACCCTACACTGGTTGATGCGTTTTAAAAGTATTCGGAAATCAAAAGTATCTCAACACGGGCATGCGTGCTGGGTAATACCAATTTTCTTAATTAAGTGGTCTATGTTGAGGCGAGAAAATCTTGTCGATAACCCCGCTACCGCGTCCTGCTATCGCCAAGGTACCTACCTCCGTGTAAGCAAAGCAAAAATTTTGCTATTTAGTTGTTCTAAATAAGAAATTTTTAACGCTGTTAGCGCCAGATTGACTCCTTCAAATTGAACAAGTATTAAGTCAAATTGGTATTATTGTTGCCTCAGTTTAATTGCTATCAATGCAAGGTAGAGCTTGCGTAGCATAGTTATTTTATGTGAGTCAGATGATAAAGACTTGGTGCTCATGCAAAGTCACCTTCCCCCACATCTATGTGGGGCTGCGAAGCAGACATGCTAATTAAGCGCTGCCCACCCTATCCAAATGCTAAACGGCGCTAAGGCTCCTAAAGCCGCCTTATAGCTCAGAGACACAGTAGGATGTAGCGATTTCACACTGATCTCGTTACTCCTTGAGACCAGTCGCATGTTGCACTTTTTATCGAAATATCAGCCCAATCATTTTGCCTAACAGAGGTTCTTAAACTAATCTGAATTCGAAATTAGCAGCGTGCTACAAAGCAAATTGATAGAGAACGGCGATAATTACAGAATAGGTCGTTACTCACAGCGAAAGCCAGCACCCACATTCATTTATAGGTAAAAGTAATAAAGGCATCGAACGAACAGCACTACACTTGCGCACCACCGTGTAGCAACAGAGCACCAAATTGGTGCAACACAACAATTGACACGTCATGAAATACTTAAAAAGCCTTTACTTATCATACTGATAAAACTTTGGCACAGATCAAGCTTATCTGTGTTCAATTGCAGTACATTGCAGCAAAATAACCCAACGAGTCGGAGGACACATGTCACAATCGGTTTTAGATTTTATTAAAGAGCACGACGTAAAATTTGTTGATTTACGTTTTACTGATACAAAAGGTAAAGAACAACACGTATCTATCCCACACCATCAAGCCGATGAAGATTTCTTTGAAGACGGCAAGATGTTTGACGGCTCATCTATTGCTGGTTGGAAAGGCATCAACGAATCTGACATGGTGCTTATGCCTGATGCACAAAGCGCAAAGCTAGACCCATTCGCAGAAGAAACAACCCTTATTGTACGTTGTGACGTGGTTGAGCCAAATACACATCAAGGCTACGAGCGCGACCCTCGCTCAGTATCAAAGCGCGCTGAAGAATACATGCGCTCAACGGGTATCGCAGATACGGTTTTATTCGGTCCAGAGCCAGAATTTTTCTTATTTGACGATGTTAAGTTTAAAACAGACATGTCTGGTTCAATGTATAAAATCGATGCAGAAGAAGCATGTTGGAACTCGGACAAAGATTACGAAGGTGGCAACACAGGTCACCGTCCTGGTGTTAAGGGCGGCTACTTCCCAGTTGCACCTGTTGACTCTTCGCAAGACTGGCGTAGCGCTACTTGCCTCGTGTTAGAAGAAATGGGTCAGGTAGTTGAAGCGCACCACCATGAAGTGGCAACCGCTGGCCAAAATGAGATTGCAACTCGCTTTAACACTATGGTGCTAAAAGCAGATGAAATCCAAGAAATGAAGTATGTTATTCACAACATGGCACATCTATACGGCAAAACAGCAACGTTTATGCCTAAACCTATTGTTGGCGATAACGGTTCAGGGATGCACTGCCACCAATCATTAGCTAAAGATGGTAAAAACATTTTTGCTGGCGATAAATACGGCGGTCTATCTGAAGATGCACTTTATTACATCGGCGGTATCATCAAGCACGCTAAAGCAATAAACGCCTTTGCTAACGCATCAACTAACTCATACAAGCGTTTAGTACCAGGATTTGAAGCGCCAGTAATGCTTGCATACTCTGCACGTAACCGCTCTGCATCAATCCGTATTCCAGTGGTGCCATCAGAAAAAGCGCGTCGTATTGAGGTACGCTTCCCAGATCCAACTGCAAACCCATACCTTGCTTTCTCTGCAATGTTAATGGCTGGCCTAGATGGTATCAAGAATAAGATCCACCCTGGTGATGCAATGGATAAAGATTTATATGACTTGCCAGCAGAAGAAGCAGCTGAGATCCCTACCGTTGCGGCTTCACTTGATGAAGCACTTGCTGCGCTAGATGCTGACCGCGAGTTCTTAACTCAAGGTGGCGTATTCACTGACGACTTAATTGATGCTTACATCACGCTTAAGTCAAAAGAAGTTGAAAAATTAAACATGACAACTCACCCTGTTGAGTTCGAAATGTACTACAGCGTATAAGCTCTGTAGTAAACCTGCTACTTGGCTCAATGTGCAGATATTGAGCTTGTAGAGCCTAAACGCATTATGTGTTTCTGGCACTCTTAATCATATGTGTTCTCAAGCCCGCTTATGCGGGCTTTTTTATTCACCGCTATCAAATTCGGCCGAAAGCGCATTTGATGAGTAAAAACTCAGCATATTATACCAATTAGCTTAATTAAGTGGTCTATTTTGAAGCGAGAAAATCTTGTCGATAACTAACCAATAATTTCGCTATTTAGTTGTTCTAAAGAAGAAGTTTTAACGCGGTTAGCGTCAGGTTTACTCCTTCAAATTGAGCAAGTATTCAGGCTAATAAGTATAAGCCTAAACTCGCAATTCAAAGTACTCTATACTAAAGTATGATGAGTTATGTAGTTTGGAGAGTTGTGGTGCGTCAGTGGGGTATTTTTTTTTCGGTTAGCATGATGCTAACCATAATAAGCATTGATGCTACTGCCGAGTCCAACCCTAAAATCTATCGCTGGAAAGATAAAAACGGGCATTGGGTTTATTCTGATATACCGAAACCTGGCTCTAAAGAGGTCAAATTACACTCGAACATATTAACCATGCCAAGCATCGATACAAAAGTTTTAGCATCACAATCTGACACTACACCAACCATTACTTATCAAGCTAAGATAACCTCCCCTGAAAATGAACAAACCATTCGTGACAACAGCGGTAGCGTATATGTCACAGGCTCTGTAGAACCTAGGTTTACTCAGGGGTTAAGTGTACAGCTTTATCTAAATGGTGAGGCAACTGGACCAAAACAGTCCAATGCTCAGTTTTCGCTACGCAATATACATCGTGGTGAACATGCGCTAGTACTAAAAGTCTTCAATCAAAAAGGTCAAGTTGTCGCCCAAAGTAATGAGCATAAGTT
Organism: Pseudoalteromonas sp. PS5; assembly: GCF_004103255.1. Classification (NCBI taxonomy): domain Bacteria; kingdom Pseudomonadati; phylum Pseudomonadota; class Gammaproteobacteria; order Alteromonadales; family Pseudoalteromonadaceae; genus Pseudoalteromonas; species Pseudoalteromonas sp. PS5. The sequence continues at coordinate 14,101 of NZ_RCSQ01000102.1, read as the reverse complement.
CTATTTACATCGCAACACAGTAAATAACTGATCCTCCAAAAATAACCCCCCTTCTACGTGTGTTGCTTACCACCCCTTTGGGTAGGCAGCAAGAGGTTACCTATAATGCTTCCCTTTGAAATTTAACGAGTCACAAAATATTCCCTATGAGCACAAATCAAACGGTTGCGGATTAGCGCCTTATCAAGTTGGCATGATTTATTAATGGATAAGTAAGAGCAAGCTCAGAACGATGAATGTATTGGGCAGGATAATAATTTTCGTACATGTGTAACACACTGTGCTATTCTCATTGCACCAATTTGGTGCACGGTGAACACAAATGGATCAAAACAATTCAATTGACTTAGACAAAGTGTGGCAATCTCTTTCGACTGCAATTTTAGTGCTCGACCATAACCTTACTATTTGCTTTGCGAATTACAGCAGCAGTGAGCTGTTAGGATTGAGTACGAAGCGCCTCACTGGATTGGCCATTGATAATATCTTTAACCATCATCATATTGACCTACCAAGGCTCTCCAAATATGTACTCCAAGATGGTGTTGATTGCCAGCAGCACAGGGTTGACGTGGTGTTTGTCGATAACCGGGTCGCAACATTAAGCCTTCATGCAAGGCGGATATTGCAGTCAGATCAAGCATATATATTACTAGAGTGCCGCCGTGTTGATGACGCCCTGCGCTATGATCAAGCATCGAATCAGATGCACCAGTTTCAAGCAGCAAGAAATTTGATCCGTGGTTTAGCACATGAGATAAAAAACCCTCTTGGTGGCATTAGAGGTGCGGCGCAATTATTGCAGTATGAAACTGATCAGCAAGAACGGGAAGAATGCGCAGCACTTATCATTGAGCAAGCTGACAGGCTCAGAGAACTTGTAGACAAGTTACTTGGGCCAAACCAATTACCACAAAAAGCGCCGTGTAATATACACCAAGCACTAGAGTCGGTAATTAAGCTCACTACCTTGGAGCGCGATGCAGAGATCAAATTAGTGAAGGATTATGATCCCAGTATCCCAGCCATAGTGATAGATCAGGCGAAAATCCAGCAGGTGCTACTCAATATGCTTCGTAATGCTCAACAAGCACTACAACATGATGGCACTATTACCATCACAACGCGTATTAAGCATCGTCTGCATCATGGCGAGCGGCTGCTTAAAAAAGCGCTACTTGTGCGGATCAGCGATAATGGTCCGGGTATCGCAGAAGAGGTAAAAGAAACGTTATTTTTCCCGATGATAACGAACAAAGAAGGTGGCTCAGGGCTTGGGCTGTCTATTGCACAAACGCTGGTGGAGCAACACCAAGGGTTTATCGAATGCGATAGTTGGCCGGGACACACTGAATTTAGTATCTACCTTCCCTTTGACAACACCGAAACAGGAACCGTGCAATGAAATCAGTGTGGTTAGTCGATGATGACGCTTCAATTAGATTTGTTTTAGAAAAAGCATTAAAGCGAGCAGAGTTTGAAACCGAAAGCTTCGCCAGTGCTCAAGACGTGTTAACTGCGCTTGAATATGAGCAACCCGCAGTGCTGATTTCAGATGTACGCATGCCGGGCATTGATGGTATGGCCTTATTAGACAAGATAGCGAGTCTACACCCAACTTTGCCTGTCATCATTATGACAGCGCATTCTGATTTAGACTCCGCTGTCAATGCGTTCAAAAAAGGCGCTTTCGAGTATCTTGCCAAACCTTTTGACTTAAACGAAGCAGTGTCACTGGTGCAACGAGCATTTCGTGCCAGTCAACAGACTAAAAAACACAAACGCATAAATAGCAAAGCGACTAGCCCGGATATCATAGGCGAAGCACCGGCCATGCAAGAGGTGTTTCGCGCCATTGGAAAACTCTCAGCATCGAGTATGAGTGTACTCATCAACGGTGAGTCCGGATCAGGTAAAGAGTTAGTAGCAGGCGCACTGCATAATCATAGTCCGCGTAAAGATGCTGCGTTTATTGCGCTCAATATGGCTGCTATACCAAAAGATCTTGTTGAGTCTGAGCTTTTCGGTCATGAAAAAGGGGCTTTCACTGGGGCCGATAGCATGCGTAGAGGACGTTTTGAACAAGCAGATGGCGGTACTTTGTTCCTTGACGAAATTGGTGATATGCCATTGGATGTGCAAACTCGATTATTGCGAGTCCTTGCTGATGGCGAGTTTTATCGCGTTGGAGGCCACAACAGTGTTAAAGTCGATGTTCGAATTGTAGCTGCCACACACCAAAACCTAGAAGCACTGGTAAAACAGGGCAAATTCCGTGAAGATTTGTTTCACCGCCTTAACGTTGTACGTCTCAAGCTACCGGCACTTAGGGAAAGACCTGAGGACATTGCAGCACTATGCGACCATTTTTTAGCAAAAAGTGCCAAAGAGCTAAAAGCTGATCCTAAAATTATCTCCACACAAGCCTTACAAAAAATGCAGGCGTATCATTGGCCTGGTAATGTTCGCCAGCTTGAAAATACCTGTCGTTGGCTAACAGTAATGGCCCCTGGTGAGCTTGTTACTGCTGCTGACTTACCAGAGGAACTAGCGCAACCACAGCAACTCGAAGCCGCTGAGCAAGCCCATTGGCTTGATGCTTTTCAATCTTGGCTTGATACGGAACTGCGTAAAGGCAAAGATCATATTTGGCCAGATATACAGGCACAATTGGAGACGCGTTTAATAAAATCAGCACTGCATGCGTGCCATGGTCACAAGCAAGATGCTGCATTAAAGATAGGTTGGGGACGCAACACGTTGACGCGAAAGCTAAAAGAACGCAATATTCAAGATTAAGTTTAGATGATAAATCATTTGCATGAAGTTACTTGAAAATGTCCCACTGATAAAACAGCTAGAGATTATTAATCGCTTAGCCTTTTTTAAAGAATTTACCTTGGCAGAGCGTCAGGTGCTCTTGGAGTCTTTTAGCCATCTATATCTGGTACCACAGCAGCGCCACGCCTTTAAACGCTTTGAAAAAGACAATCGTCTTTATATTGTATTAAGCGGCGAATTTTTGATTTTTAAACAAGATGCCGCTCATGACTTAGGCAAAGTCGGACCCGGAGAGTTCTTAGGTGAAGGCGCATTTATCACAAACCGAGAGCGCAGCACCAGTGCACAAGCACTAAAAGACAGCATTATATTAGCTATTACTCCTGATGCTCTTACGCGCTTGCCCAATGTGATCCGAGAAAAAATTAAAGACAAGCTGATTGAAGGCATGAGTCATCGTATTGCAAAGCTTAATGCCTTTATTGAAGGTGTAACTGACTAAGTAAAGTAGCCCAAGCAAAACATAAAAGAATGGCACTACACCAAAGCAGCTTGTCTTGCCCGCTGTGATTTGTAATCCACTTTGACTTTGAAATGACATACTGAATAAGCATCATCAGCGGGATAGTAAAGCAGATAAATCCGTAAAAGAGATAACCGAGTACTGCCGTCCACCAAAAATCCGAACTCGTTAAATCCGTTTCATTCACCATCCCAACCATCGGAACCGGAAAGTGATACGCATAAATCATTGAAATGGTTAACAGTCCACAACATACCGGTATGGCCACTATCTTGCCGATATTATTTATATCCTTTACCAATGAGTGCTTCCTTCTCTTTGAGTTCGCTAATATGAGCGTATCAAATTAGCTTCCAACAAACACGACTCCATGTGATCTTGTTGGGAAATAAATAATGGGAGCCTTGGCTCCCATTATGTTGATGCGACTTACGCTAATAATTCACTAAAGGCATCAAATAGTCGATCTAACTCAGCAATCGTGTTGTAGTGCATACAGCCGATGCGAACAACACCGCCTTTGTCCATTACGCCTAGTTGCTCACATAACCCTTGCGCGTAAAAGTGACCATCCCATACACACATGTGTTTTGCACCTAAAAACTCAGAAACCTCACGAGGTGCAATGCCGTCAAATGTCAGCGCAAACGTTGGTGTACGCTCTGCTAACCTATCAAGCGATGCGATACCAAATAGCTTAATTTGCTTAAACTCCGCTAAACGCGTCAAGAAATGTTGGCTCAGTTGCGTCTCATGCGCTTTGATGCGTGCAAAAGCTTCCACTAACTTATCACGACGCGGCGTATCGGCACTCATTTCGCTTAAAGAGGCGATATAGTCTATGGCAGCCACAACACCTGCTATTCCTTCAAAGCTCTGAGTACCCGTTTCCCAACGATAAGGGATAATATCTTTTACAGGCTCTACTTTATATGGTGTAAAGCCTTCTAGATGCTCTCGTTTGCCGTAAACGATACCAACATGTGGGCCGAAGAACTTATAGGCTGAGCATGCAAGGAAATCACAGTCTAGTGCTTGAACATCAAGTAATTCATGTGGCGCATAGTGAACAGCATCAACAAACACTAACGCACCAACTTGGTGCGCACGCTCGACAATGCGCTTGATGTCATTGATTGAGCCTGTGGTATTAGAGGCATACGTAACAGCAACTAACTTCGTGTTATGATTTAATAACCCTTCCAGCTGTGCCAAATCAAGCGTACAGTCGGTTTCGTTTACCTTAACTGTGTGTACAGTCGCCCCTTTATCTTCAGCAGCTTGATGCCATGAAGATACATTTGAATAGTGATCTGCATTGGTCACAATAACTTCATCGCCAACTTGCCAATCACGTGACACGGCTCGGCTAAAGCTGAATGCAAGGCTAGTCATGTTGGCACCAAAAACGATTTGCTCAACACTCGGTGCATTCAAAAAGTCCGCCACAGCTTGGCGGGCTTCATTCATTAAACTGACCGTTTTGTCGCTTGAGAAAAATGCGCCACCCAAGTTGGAGTTGAAGTAACCAAGGTAGGCTGACATCGCGCTCAACACAGATTGTGGTACTTGAGAGCCACCTGGGCCATCTAGAAAAATAGGAGCAGTCCCGCCGACACTTTGCATCAACGCAGGAAACTGACGACGCACTTGATTTAAATCCATACTACCCTCTTAGGCTGTAAACACGAAGCAATCTAGGTAACCGACTTGCTCGGCATCTAGCTTATTCATTGGTGTTGCGTTATGCCACACTTCACGGTCATTCACCAGTGCAAATAGACCATCTTTGATTTCCATTTTAAAACATGGCTCGGCTTCTTTATGCTCGTATACCAATAATTCACCACCAGCAATATTTTCATGCGAAACACCACATACACACACATGGTCAAAGCCATCTTGGTGCACGCCCTCAGGGGCTGGAGGCGTATCACTTTCTATCGCCAGCATGCGGAACTGATGCACCTCAATATCGGTGTCATCTGCAATACCTGTCATGGTTTTAAATTCTGCAAGCATATGCTTGAAACCATCGGTATTTAGCATCTCTTGTTCTAGGTTTTCGTAAACACGCTCAACATTGCCTTGAAAGGTATTAATTGAATCGTCTTGCACAAAGGCCTTGGTCGGCTGTAATGTTACTTCATTATTGATGAACTTTACCACCGAGTAGCGACGTTTTCTAAATGCGCCATCAGCATAAGGGTTGTCTGGAAGCTGGCTAAAATACGGCTTCACTGCATCAATATGCTGCTGTGGTAAAAAGCGTAGTTGTAATAAATTCTGGTTGTTTACTGTTGTCATGATCCTCTCGCCCATTGATGAGAATTTGCCGATAATTCTAATAAAACTAGAGAAAATTACTGTTTAAAAAAACGGGATTTTAATCACTAAAACGCAATAAAAACCCACTAATTGCAACTTTAATAGATTACTTATCTAGATTTAAAATAAAGCTTGATAACACCATTTAATTTGAGCGTTTTATGCGCATAAAAAAAGCCAGCAAGTGCTGGCTTTTTATCTCAATGTATTCTAAACGCGTAATTAAACTGCTTGTTGAATGATCACTGAGTCTGCTTTTTTAGTGTACTGAGGCATCTTGTGGAAGTTCAAGTAACGGTACGTGTCAGCAGCCGTTGCATTGATTTTCTCTGCATACTCTTGATATTCAGCAGGTGTTGGTAATTTACCAAGAATAGCAGCGACAGCTGCAAGTTCTGCTGATGCAAGGAATACATTTGCACCTGTACCTAGGCGGTTAGGGAAGTTGCGAGTAGAGGTAGACACCACTGTTGCTTTATCAGCAACACGTGCTTGGTTACCCATACATAGTGAACATCCAGGCGTTTCGATACGTGCACCTACACGGCCATAAATACCGTAGTAACCTTCGTCAGTTAACTGATCGCGGTCCATCTTCGTTGGTGGAGCAACCCATAGTTGCGTTGGTAGACGACCACCGAAGTTATCTAGTAGTTTACCAGCTGCACGGAAGTGACCGATGTTAGTCATACAAGAACCGATGAATACTTCATCGATTTTCTCACCGGTTACCGCTGAAAGTAAACGTGCGTCATCAGGGTCATTCGGTGCACAAAGGATTGGCTCTTTGATATCTGCAAGGTCAATCTCAATAGTGTGTGCGTATTCTGCATCCGCGTCTGCTGTCATTAGCTCTGGGTTTGCTAACCACTCTTGCATCTTAGTAATACGACGCTCAATAGTACGTACATCACCATAGCCTTCAGAGATCATCCACTTAAGCATCACGATGTTAGAGTTTAGGTACTCTTCAATAGACGCTTGTGAAAGTTTAACGGTACAACCTGCTGCACTGCGCTCTGCAGAAGCGTCAGAGAGTTCGAACGCTTGCTCAACAGTTAGATGTTCAACACCTTCGATTTCAAGGATGCGACCAGAGAATTCGTTGATCTTACCTTTTTTCTCAACCGTCAATAGACCTTGCTGAATTGCATAGTAAGGGATAGCGTGTACTAGGTCACGTAGTGTGATACCTGGCTGCATTTCACCTTTAAAGCGAACAAGGATTGACTCAGGCATATCAAGTGGCATTACACCTGTCGCAGCTGCAAATGCTACCGCACCAGAACCTGCTGGGAATGAAATACCTAACGGGAAACGAGTATGTGAGTCACCACCTGTACCTACTGTATCAGGTAGTAGCATACGGTTTAGCCACGAGTGGATAACACCGTCACCTGGACGTAGCGATACACCGCCACGGTTCATGATGAAATCAGGAAGTGTGTGGTGTGTGTTTACGTCGATTGGCTTAGGATAAGCTGATGTGTGGCAGAATGACTGCATTGTCAGGTCAGCAGAGAAGCCAAGACAAGCAAGATCTTTAAGCTCATCACGCGTCATAGGACCCGTGGTATCCTGAGAACCTACCGTTGTCATTGTTGGTTCACAGTATTGACCTGGGCGTACACCCGGCATGTTACATGCTTTACCTACCATTTTCTGTGCAAGGGTAAAGCCCTTTCCAGAATCCGCCACTAGTTTTGGCTTACGGAAGATGTCTTCAGCTTCAAGACCAAGAGAGGTACGTGCCTTGTCTGTTAGACCGCGACCGATGATAAGTGGAATACGACCACCAGCACGCACTTCATCAAGAATTACGTCTGATTTTAGTGAGAAAGTCGAAATAACTTCGTCTGTACCGTGACGCTTAACTACACCTTCGTATGGGAAGATGTCGATTTGGTCGCCCATGTTTAGTTCGTCAACTGGAAGTTCAATAGGTAGTGCACCTGAATCTTCCATGGTGTTGAAGAAGATAGGTGCAATTTTACCACCTAGACAGACACCGCCAACGCGCTTGTTTGGTACGAATGGGATGTCATCACCCATGAACCAAAGTACTGAGTTAGTTGCAGATTTACGAGATGAACCGGTACCAACAACATCACCCACGTATGCTAGCGGTAAACCTTTACCATTCAGCGCTTCAAGCTGTGCGATAGGACCTACTTCACCAGGTTTGTCTGGGTTGATACCATCACGCTCGTTTTTAAGCATAGCCAGTGCGTGTAATGGGATATCTGGACGAGACCAAGCGTCTGGAGCTGGAGACAAGTCATCTGTGTTTGTCTCACCCGTTACTTTGAATACAGTTACAGAAATTTTGTCTGCAACCGCTGGCTTCTCAAGGAACCATTCTGCATTTGCCCATGATTCAATAACTTGCTTAGCAAACTCGTTGCCAGCTTTTGCTTTTTCTTCTACGTCGTAGAATGCGTCAAACATCAGTAGTGTATGAGATAAACCTTTAGCAACGATAGGTGCAAGTGTTGCATCGTCTAACAGGTCAATCATTGGCGCGATGTTATAACCACCTAGCATGGTACCAAGTAGCTCTGCTGCATACTCTTTTGAAATAAGTGGTGATTCAGCTTCGCCTTTCGCTACCGCAGCTAAAAAGCCCGCTTTTACATAAGCCGCGTCATCTACACCTGGCGGTACACGGTTAATGAATAGATCAACAATAAACTCTTCTTCACCAGCCGGTGGAGTTTTTAATAATTCGATAAGGTCAGCAGTTTGCTGCGCGTCTAACGGCTTAGGCACGATACCTTGCGCGGCACGCTCTTCTACGTGTTTACGATATTCTTGAAGCACAATATTGCCCTCTTGGTGACGTGGACAGACAAGTAAATGATCTGGCTGCGGTTATTAGTGAAACCGGCTGAACCATTCCCTTGACCATAAAATATAATGAACAATTATAAGGTCTTTGAGTATAGATGAAAATCTTGCATGCGATACCTCGCCTTATAGTCACTATAAATACTATGAATAAGCATGGTGGAACAAGTATATTTTGATGAATATTAGTCAAACGAGAATCATTTAAATTTTGTAAAAGCGCGCAATTAATTGGATCAAAAAAGCTCCAATAGGAGCCTTTTCGCATAAGCTAAGTGAACATTAACGCTTAACTTTTACTTTTTCTTTAGAAGAAACGTGCGCTTCTACACGGCGGTTTTCCGCATGTGCTTTTAGCGTATTCGCTGGATTCTTCAAACGCTCCTCACCGTAACCCACTGTGGTAATACGCATTGAATCAATACCCATATCAACGAGTTTTTCAGCAACGTTTTTCGCGCGGCGCTCAGACAGTTGTTGGTTGTAATCAGCATCACCGACAGCTGACGCGTGACCTTCAATCAAAACGTCTGCGTTTTTATGTTCTTTTAAGAACTTAGCTACAGCATTGATGTCATCGACATATTGCTGAGAGAAAGTGGCATCATCGTGTGGGAAACGCACTAGCAGGCTCACTTTGTCTTCTTTCGTTTCGTACAAAGTACAGCCAGACGCGTCAACTGCATCCGTCATTGGTGTATTTGCGCATTTATCTTCGCTATCCACTACGCCATCTTTATCACTGTCTTGCGGTGCTTGTGGAACAACAGGTGCTGGAGCTGGTGCAACTGCTTCTGATTTACCTGCACTACCGAACGAGTAGTTAATACCAATTTTACCACCTACATCAGTAAAACCAGCTTCTAACCCCTGATACACAGCAGCTTCAGCATTTAAAAATAGGTGCTCAGTAAAATGGTGACGTACACCCGCACCTAAGTTTGCGAAGGTGTTATCTGAAATGGCATCTAAGTTCATTTTTTTCAAACCAACTAGACCGTAGAATGGGCCACCATCAAAGTGATATAGACCATCGATACCATAGCGCTCAGCGTCAAGCGAACCATTACTGATCCCACCTAAATCAAAGTCCATGTCTGCATATTCAATACGACCGCTCCAAAACTTATCAAAGCGGTAGCCAATTTCAGCACCCCAACCCGTTGAGTCCTCAACATCTAAACCAGCCATGTCACGGTGATTTTGCCAGTCGGCATCATAGTAGTCACCAAACACCCCAAGATATACGCCTTCAGTTGGCTCGGTGGTATTTGCATGTGCAGTGGCTGATGCAGCCATCGCAACTAGTAAACTCAAAGTTTTAATTTTCATCATTCCTTCCCATCTCTGTTAGTTAACGCATTGAGTATTGACTCTGACAGTCTATCAGAAAATGCGCCGACTGATTACGTTGCAGAGATAATATTAGCTTGTCTATTAATGTTTACTTAACGTTACATCCAGAATTTTCGCCAAATATCCACTAATGCTGATGGCCAAACAAGATACGGTAGAGCCCCTGTTCCTGTAATAGTTCATCATGAGCTCCATATTGGGATACAGAACCGTCATCAAGCACATAAATTAAGTCGGCTTGTTTAATTGCACTCAAGCGATGAGCGATAATCAGTGTGGTTCTGCTCGCTAAGAAAGCCTGTAAATTACGATGAATTTTGGCTTCTGTTTCAATATCAAGCGCTGATGTTGCTTCATCCAATACCACCACTTTTGGATCCGCAACAACCATACGGGCGATGGCAAGTCGCTGTTTCTGTCCACCTGATAATTTAATACCATTGCGACCAACTTGGGCGTCTAACTTGTCTTCCAACATCATTACAGTGCTGGCAAGTTCTGCAACTTGTAACGCTTGCCAAAGCACATCATCAGCTACCGTTCTTCCCATTGCCAGATTTTCACGAATACTGGCATTAAAGAGTATGGGTTGTTGTAATACAGTGACAATATTATCTCTTACAGCGTCATAGCCAATTTGCTCTACTGGTGTATCATTAATGTGAATATCACCACTTTGCTTTTCATATAACCCTAACAGCAGCTGCACTAATGTTGATTTCCCTCCTCCAGAGACCGCCACCAGAGCCACTTTCTTACCTGCTGGAATGTGTAACGAAACTTGTTTTAGTACGGGCTGCTCTGCAACATAGGCAAAATCAATATTGTTGAACTTAATATCCACTTGAGCAGAATCAAACACCGAATGCGTTGCAGGATACTGTGTCTCGGTGGCAAAATTAAATACTTGATTGAGCCGCGTTAATGCCGCTGATGCCCCATAATAAGCATATTGAATACCCAAGATTTCCTGAACCGGTCCCATCATAAACCACAGGTATCCAAATACCGCAAATATCTGCCCTACGGTTAAGTCAGAAAACACCACCATAAACATGGCAACAGCACGGAAAAACTCGAACCCAACCAAAAACACCGTAAAGCTTAGGCGATTAACGGCATCCGTTTTCCATTGTGACTGCACAGCGAAATGTTTGAGATCTTTGGCAGCTACTTTAACTTGTTCAAAGTAAGTGCCTTCACGACGTACCGCTTTTAATTGAGAAATTGCATCTAACGTTTCTACTAACGCTGTTTGTAATGCCTCAAACGCTGCATTTTCTTCCCTTTTTAGCTCTTTAACATGTTTACCAAATTGCCGAGAAAAATAGATAACCGCAGGATTAAGTAGCAAAATAACCAGTCCAAGCACCCAATCAATCCACAGTAAGATAGCTGCAGTACCAACGATGGTCAGTAACCCTATCAAAAAGCGAGACAAGGTCTGACTAATAAACTTATCTAATGTTTCCACATCCGTGATACAGCGTGAACTAATAGCCGCACCACCTTGACTTTCATACTCTTTGAGTTGCACCTTAGGCAAGTGAGAGAGCAAGCGTTCACGGATCTCATAACTAATCCCCTTGCCAATAATTGTGAATTGTCGAGACTGCATCACCCCCAATACTAAACTAGCAAGTCGCATGGCAATAACAGCCAGCAAAATAACAATGATATAAGCACTCGGCTGGTGCCAATGCTGTGGCAGTATTGAGTTCATCCAATTCACGGCAGGGCCTGGAGTGTTAAGTAGCACTTCATCCACTAGCAGCGGCATCATTAACGGAATGGGCACACTGACCAAGGCCGCAAACAACGCAATAATGTGCGCTGAAATTAGTGGGCGCTTTTGCTCAAGTACCTTATCTTTGATCTCTTGCCAAGAAAGCTGATTTTTTGCCATTTAGGTTCCACAAAAAGTTTTATAGTGTGCGGGTGTGGATGCCTTCATCCACATCTCAGGATAGTCCTTATATTCGTAAGGGCTGTTGAGTGCGAGTAGCCAATCATCAAGCGATTCACTCGACCCACTCTGATTAAACTGTTCAATCTCAGCTTCTACCAGTGCGTTTCGAGGGATCAAAATTGGATTTGCTTGACTCATCAAGTGCGTCGCGACATCATCTGACGCACGCCTTTGCTGCCAACGTTGCTGCCAACTATCCAGTTCACTGGGTATTTGTAAGGTCTTATTTGGATTTCCAAGCAAAGTGTTCGTAAGCGCTGCAAAGGTATTAGTAAAGTCAAGTGAATGCTCAGTCATTAGCTTGAGCAAGTCGGCAAGTAAAACATCATCGGCATCGTGCCACTCGTCAATTCCTAACTTTGCCGCCCACATGTCTTTATATTTACGATTAAAAGACTCTGAGAACTCTGTCAATATTTGACTTAGAGCTGCGATACCCTGCTGCTCATCTTGCCACAACACCAACAAGGACTCCGCCAGTCGCGCACAATTCCAGTTCATGATATTTGGTTGATTGCCAAACGCATAACGCCCCTGCCTATCAATTGAGCTATATACTGCGTTAAAATCAAACTTTTCCATCATGGCGCACGGACCATAGTCTATGGTTTCACCACTGAGCAAAATATTGTCTGTGTTCATAACGCCATGAATAAAGCCCACTCGCATCCACTCTACCGCCAAGTCCACCAGCTGCTCACATACCTCACGGAACAGTTCAAGCACATCACGCTCCGAGCGCACCGCTAAACCGTCAAATAATTGCACACCTAGCTGCTGTAACAGTTGCCATAGCCCCGCCTGATTCTCTTGAGTGGCAAGATATTGCAAAGTGCCGATACGAATATGACTCTTAGCCACACGACACACCACAGCACCAGGCACCTCAGTTTGACGATAAACTCGATGGCCGGTTGTGACTACCGATAAGCACTCTGTTGTTGGCACCCCAAGCGCAGCCATCGCCTGACTCATTATAAACTCTCTAACAGCAGGGCCCAGCGCGCAAAAACCATCACCACCACGCGAGAACCGCGTTGCACCAGAGCCTTTTAAGTGCAGGTCATATTGTGTGCCATCTTCAAGTTTAACCCCACCAATAAGGTGAGCGCGACCATCTCCTAGCAGTGGGTTAAATTGACCAAATTGATGGCCACTATATGCTAGGCTTGCCGGCTTAATCTCTCCAAGCGGTTGCTGGCCACTCAACAATGCCGCCAGTGCTGTATCGTCAACATGACTAAGACCCAACTTCTCCAATAAAGGAGCATGCTTTAACAGCAAAACGGGTTGATTAAATTTTGTAGGCTGCTCATCAAAAAGCAGCTCTGTGCCTTGATAGGGCTGAAAAAACGCCATCCAACTTTCTCCCTCTTTCACTAGCGAACGTTTTCACCTACGCTCATCGCTACGATTTGGCTTAATTCTTGTAGACTGAAACCACTATACTGACGCATTTCATTGAAAAATTGTTGTGCTGCTAATAATGACTTTTGGCTTTGTAGCCCACCATCAATAACAGCTTCTGCGCGCAGTACCGTTTCTACATCTTTACTCAACAAAAAGGTGTCTTTTCCCAAAACTCTCAGTGCGTAAGGACCTGTATTACCACCCAAACGCGCACCATGTTTTTTCAGATACAACCATAATCCAACAATATTATCTTCAGGCCAGCTAGCAACAAACTCACTAAAGCGGCCATACTGCTGCTGTACTTCAAAAATCATATGACAATTATCAGCGATACTTTTCACTTTTTTGGCATTACGAATGATACGTTCATCTTGACTACGCTGTTCATACATTTCTGGTGACATCATCAGTAGCTTGTCGATAGAAAACTGCCAAAAAACCTCTCTAAACCCTTCCCACTTGCTGTCAACAACAGACCAATAAAAGCCACTTTGAAATACTTTTCGGGTAAATTCCTCCAGCCATTGGTCATCACTGAGCGCACGTAGGCTTTCTGGACTTAATGGTTTACTTAATTTTGCTGCAAGTGCCGCTTGTGAACCTTTGCGCTGAGCAGCTCTTTGATAAATATTGTCGAATACGTTCATGCTCGCTACTGAATTTACTGGATAGTTATTACAGGGTAACTGATCTGAAATATCGATGTCAGAGGTTTTCTACAAATAGCAACAAGATATGTTGATAATTGACCGTTGGGGATCGCAACGGCCAATTAAAGTTAGGGGAATAGGAAAGTTATACCAATTTGCTTAATTAAGTGGTCTATTTTGAGGCTAGAAAATCTTGTCGATAACCCCGCTAACGCGTCCTGCTATCGCCAAGGT
>NZ_RCSQ01000101.1:0-25052 GCF_004103255.1 Pseudoalteromonas sp. PS5 | reverse complement strand
AAAATTTTTGCCTGGTTATCGACAAGATTTTCTCGCCTCAAAATAGACCACTTAATTAAGCAAATTGGTATAATTGAATATGGTCTTGAAAACACCGAGCTAGTTCACTCTTTATCCAAACCTCAGGTTATTTAATTTCTTATTACTGAAAATGCTTTAAATATGAGCGGTGATGTGGTTATTATGCAAGCGTCTATATTTTGGGCACTGGTTAAAACCGTGTCTAAATGAGTAAGCTCATCTCTGAAATAGGTCGTTTTATGACAATTGAAAGTTGGCTAGCTTTTTGTACTATTGCGCTGCTGGCCACAGCGACACCAGGTCCCGCTGCACTGTTGGTGGCGACGAATAGTTTAGCTGTGGGTTTTAAGCGGGCGTTGCTAACTGTATTTGGTAACGTTTCAGGGTTGTTGCTGATGTCGAGCTGTGCCGTTATTGGTTTGAGTGGTTTATTGCTCCACTCAACAGCGGCATTTACGGTTGTGAAAATATTAGGCGCGCTCTATTTGATTTATATTGGGGTCAACTTATGGAGAAAAGGGTTAGATCAAGTATCCCTTCCTGATGGTGTAAAAAAACAAAAAAGTGCAGTGAGGCTATATCTAGATGGCGTGCTGGTGGCGTTAACTAACCCAAAAGCTATTGTCTTTACAACGGCGTTATTCCCTCAATTTATCGATACTTCAGCACCACTCTTAGCGCAGTTTTCGTTGCTGGTCATTACTTTTATGTGCCTTTCTTTTTGTTGTTTATGTATGTATTCATTTTTGGCTCAAAGTGCTAAAAAGCGAGCGATAAAATGGGTGTCCGGTCATGTAATTGGTAAAATGTTTGGCATGACATTTATTGGTGCAGGGTGTGTTTTAGCTAGCGCTGAGCGCTAATTATACATAGCGAAAGCTGCCTCAAATTCACTTCCCAAGCTCGCCTATTGGAAGTGAATTTGTCTAGCCTAGAAGGTGCAGGTACCTAGGCTTTAGCAAAGCGTGCTGCCAGATAAGGGATAGCGTAACGCGAGTCCAAAAACAAAGTGGCAGCTCCAGCCTTTACCCCTGCCTTAGCTTACTGAGAAGCGAATTTACGCAAACGTCGACTTTGATGTTTTTTGCGTTTTCGTTGCCACCATAAATAGACACCACTAAAGCCAAGTAAAATAGGCGCAAGCCCCATTAAAGACCAAATAATTTTACTGGGAAGCCCCGCAAAGTGACCAAAATGTAGTTTTCTAAAGCTATCAATTATCCTCTCTAGAGAGGTTGCTGTGCGAATGTCATACACGGCAATTTGTGCGCCTGTAGTGGCATCGAAGCTTACAGTAGAGGCGTAGTTACTAATAAAAGGGTTCGTATCTGCAACGCTGCCAAAAATAGTGATATGTTTTTGTTGTGGTTCAAACGGAAATAACCAGTAAGTGGGGGTAAAGCCGCCAATTGCATCAAGGCTCTGCGCCATCATTGCATCAAAGTCGAGTGTGCGATTAAACATTGCTTGACTGACAATATGATGATCAGCTTCATCATGTTCAAAAGCCTCATGGTAGTAATCTACGGCGTTAAAATAGACACCTGTTATCCCAAGGCACAGTAATACCGGTGCACTCCATATTCCAATTAATTTATGTAACTCAGAAAACAAGATTACTCTTGGAGTGTGTCGTCTAAAGCTAAAAAAACGTCGCCAAAAACGACGGTAAATAATTAAACCAGACACTCCTAAAAAGGTAAACAGAATCGCAATAAATAAGCCGATAGCGACGCCCATATTTGGAAAATAGCGGTTGCTGTCGTTGAGCAACAAGGTGTAATGAAGGTGAAGTATAAAGTCGGTAAAGTCGCTGTGTATCCCCACAGGCGTACTCAGCATTTCTCCTTGGTAGGGATCGAGGTAGGTTTTAAACCAAGTATCAGTACCATGTTTTAGCAGGTAAACTCTATCGGCCTCGTAGCCGTCATCAAATAGCTCCCAACTACCAATTTCATAGTTGGGGTGCGCATCGGCAACCAAATTGACTAACTCTTTCATTGGCTTGCGCTGAATATCTTGGCCTACATAATTCAAGGTGGCTTGATCTTTGAGAAGGATGCTATCTATCTCAAATTTGAATACCAACATGCTGCCAGTGAGTGAAATGATGAGTAATGGCAACATTGCGATCAGTGCCATTAGGCTGTGCCATTTAAATAATGTTTTGCGCATTATTATCCTTTAAAAACTAAACCACCTTAGCTGATGCGCTACCTAAAACTCAGGTTAAATACGCTGAATATCTATATCAATCTGCTTACATCACGGGTTTTATCATTCTGTTTGGCCAATGTTGATAACGAACCTAGGATAGTTGCGACTATCACAGTGCCAGTGATTTATTGCTATAAAAATGAGAGTGATTCTTATTATACCATGTTGTAGTGGAAGGTTTTGCCTAAGAGTGCACTCTTTGTGGAATTTGCTTAGGAGAAAGAGCAAAAAGCTGTTTAAAGCGACGGCTGAAGTGCGCTTGGCTCTTAAATCCCGAGTTAATGGCGATTTGGTTAAGTGATGAATTTTGCTCTACCAATTCAAAATAAGCGTGATTTAAGCGTGTACGAATTAAGTATTCTGAGGCACTGAGATCAGAGCGAGTAAAAAGCTTATGAATATACCGTTTTGACCAACCTGAATACTCACACAACATATCGATACACAGCGCATCATTACTCGCATTTTTAACTATCAGCTGCTTCAACGCTGTAAGCGGTGAGTGTAGATGACAACATTGTAGGGCATGGCTCAGGTTTTGAAGAATATTTGCTTCAAGCCACTGGGCTTGGGTTTTAGTTAACTGCTTAACGAATAGTGCTTGAGTAAATAGCTGTGAGAGCGCTGGAGTTATTTTGATTGCTTGTCCATGTGTTAGCCTTTTGCCGGTATGTTTAACCAACCAGCTAATAGGAAAGTTAAAGCTAATGGCATGATAATGTGCTGGCAGGTGAAAGATATGCTTTTGCTCTGCTTCAATAAAAATCAGCTGCATGTTATCTGCGGCACTTATGGATTGCTGAGTAAGCCACCAGCCCGACCCTTTTTGGATTAAAATGAGACTGCCATAATCCTCTGGCATTGACGAGGCAACCTGAGCATTACGATGGTAGATAATGCCACGTAATTTAACTTGGGAGATACTTGTTGAAATCAGTGGAACTTCAGTGTGCAGCTCATGCTGAGATACATGATCGTAAAAGTGTTGCTGTAACAACTTGGAATGGAGATCTAAAACTATACTCATCAATACAAACGTGGCAGCCCAATAAGGGCTACCACTGTACGTGTTTTCTCAATAAATCCCAAACGAAATGAGAATTATTGATAACGTATAACCTTAATAACTTGCAACTAGTGATACGCCTGAGAAGCTTGTATAGCCGCGCAGTTTAATGTAATAAGTGCCACCTTGGCCTGAATTTGAAGTACAAGATTCATTGTTACCATAGCGGTAAGGGCGACAATCGAATACACCTGTTGTTGGCTCAGCGCCCTTTCTTACATAAAGGTCTGCATCACCTGAACCACCTGAAATAGACACGTTTAGCGTTACATTAGCAGGTACATCAATTGTATAAAGCAACTCTTGGTTCGTTGAACCTGAAGCTGTAACTGCTTGCCCATTTTCTAGTTTTGGAACCGGATCTGGATCTGGATCCGGGTCTGGATCAGTGCTTCCGGCAAGCGTGTATAGTAGCTCATTTGGAGAGCCGCTTTGAGGGTTGGATACCTTGCCTTTAGAAGCGCGTTGGCTAAGCAGTGAATCAACCTGAGATGGGCTTAAGCTTGGGTTTTCATCCAAATATAGTGCAATTGCACCAGCAACATGTGGTGCCGCCATTGATGTACCACTAATGGTGTTTGTTGCTGAATCAGAGTTGTACCAAGCAGACTTGATACTTGAGCCTGGTGCATAAATGTCAAGGCAGTTACCATAGTTTGAGAAACTAGAGCGAGCATCACTACTTGTTGTTGAACCAACAGTAATCGCGTTAGCTGCACGTGCTGGAGAGTAGTTACAAGCGTTGCTATTATCGTTGCCCGCAGCAACTACAAAGCTCACACCTGCTGCCACAGCATTATTCACGGCATCATCTACTGCCTGAGAAGCACCACCACCTAAGCTCATGTTTGCAACTGAAGGGCCCGAAGCGTTGTTTTTAACCCAATCAATACCTGCGATCACGCCTGAATACGAGCCAGAGCCATTACAACCTAGCACTCGCACACCAACAATATTGACATTTTTAGCGACACCATACTCTCCGCCACCAATTGTACCCGCTACGTGAGTACCGTGACCGTTACAGTCTGTTGCGTCATTATCGTTGTCTACAAAGTCATAACCATGAGTGGCACGGTTACCAAAATCATTGTGACTGATGCGAACACCGGTATCGATTACATACGCTGTTACGCCCGTGCCATCAAAATCATAATGATAGTTTGAATTGAGTGGTAAGTTGCGTTGGTCAACTCGGTCTAAGCCCCAAGTTGGGTTAGCTTGATCACCGTTTGCAGAAATTGAAGGAGTTACGGTGACAGTCTGATCTTGCTCGATATAATCGATATTCGGGTTTTGGATTAGCCCTTTGAGTTGTTTTGCTGATGCGTTTATCACAACGCCATTAAGGATACCACCAAACTCTCTTGTTATGCTGACATTATGCTTGTTTTGCAACTCGTTAGCTTGCTTTTTAGCAAAAGCTGCAACGGCTTTACTGTCATTTACATCAAGTACTGAAGGTGTAGAAAACACCACAATATATTGGTTCTCTATTGCTTTTTCAGCACTTACGCTAACGAGCTTAGCCGCTTGAGCATTAACCGAGGTCATGCCCGCTAAAATGGCAAAACTAATTGCACTTAATTTACGCATTTTGTTGTTCCTTACATGTTGTTTTATTTAGTTGTGTTATCTAGTACAAGTTTTGTTTAGTGCAGTTGCTGTAGACACTCTACTCACCATTCAACTCAATTTGATTAAAAAGTAACAAATGAATATCAGGGTAACCAAAGTCAACTGAACCTGAGTACATCAACTCGTACTAGTTACATTATAATAGAACACAAGATTAAAAAATAAACAAATAATACAAATAAAATTTACAAAGTGTTGTGGGTACACTGAGTAAAGTGCTACTTAGTTCATTACGAGAATTAGACAAGTAACTTTATAAGTATAAAAGACAAAAGGTTACGATAATTTTCTAGAAATTGTTAAAATATATAGTGTATGGTGACAGGGAAAGTTTTTTCAAAGATATCTACGAATTCTCTATCTGTTAATGTTTTTTGTAATTTTTTGGTAAATAATTCTTTACATTTCAAGTTGGGGAAATGTTATTAGGTTTTACGAAAATAAGAAGGAGTAAGCCCTGTCCAGCGCTTGAAAGCGCGGCGAAAATTTGTAATATCACTAAAGTGTAGTGCACTGGCGACTTGTTCATTTGAGTAGCCTTGTTCAGCGACATAAAACATAGCTTGTTGACGGTGTACCCTATCTTTTTCTGTTAAGAAAGTCGTGTTGTGAAGTTTGAGTTTACGCTTGAACGTTGCCGCACTCATGCCCATTAATGATGCTATTTGCTCACTGTGATACTTTGGGTATTTCAATTGCAGCCGGTGTAACTGTGCAAGAAATCCGCGTGTGTTTTTTGGTGTTATTTGTAATTGTTTGTTGACCAAAAATGGGAAGTTATTGATCTGCTGCTTTATTAATGTTGGCTTGTTGATGGCAACCACAAAGTCACTGTGCTGGAAGCTATAGCTTTGAGATAAATAACTGAGATATTGCGCAATTTCTTTTGGTTTATCGAAAGGAAACTGTATGGTAAAGCGTGCCTCAGGGCAGCGCCATTTAACATATCCGCAGAGGATACTAGCCAGTACTTCATATAGAAAACGCAATACTGTGGCGTTAGTTTGGGCGATAGCCGGTGAAAAAGTTAAGTGATAACCATCTTCTTTGTGCAACTTTCTAAAATGGAAAAGCGGAAATATCGTCAGCCCTCTGAGCAGTAATACATTGATGAGATGTTGTATACTGCGACAATTAAACAGTAAAGAGCCGTAGTGACTGATAAGTGTGTTGAGTAGATATTGGCCGTATATAAAGCTTAACTCTCGACAGCTTGGCTGTGCACAAATATTGATGATAATGCGCTCAAGTTGCTCAAAAGAAATGGTTGTAGTGTTTGCAAAAAGATCTGAGCGAAATAGCTTGCTGCCTTTTAGTGTAATGTCTGCATGGACACCACACTGCTGCGCTAAATCGACGAGAGGCTGTGCAAAATAACAACTTTCTAATTGCTTCATATGACATTCAAGCGTTTGCATCAAGCTGCGACCTTAGTGCGATTTAATGCAGCGACAAGATTTGTCATGAGTGACTCAAATTCCCACTGTTGGTTATGTATTTCAATACTGCTCCACCTTACCGCGCTGAATTGTGGTTGATTTTTGTCGTCATGGTAGTTGGCGTGGCGAGCAATAAAAGCGGTTGCGCGGGCGGCAAAAGCATTGGCTTGTGCTTGTGTGGTTTGAGGATGAATGATGACAAATTTGTCTGCCGCAAATCGACATAGTAAGTCGCTTTCACGCATACTTAAAGAAAGCATATCAGCAGTATCTCTGAGTAGTTGATTGCTTTTTTGTAGACCATGTTGACGCGAAAAGGCGGCGAAATTGCAAATATCAAACATGGTTAAACAAAAAGTACAATGTTCGCTTTCTAAGCGTGCCAATTCATGGCTTATCTGATTTTTCATGTACTCGATGCTGTAAAGTCCAGTCACAAAATCAGTGATACTGTGATCGCGATAAAACCGCTCCTTTTTCATCAATGTTTGATTAAATATACTTTGCTCTTTGTACCAATAGTGAGCAGCAATACTCATCAAGATCATACCAATACAGGCGGGAATAGCTTCAAAGCTAGTTAAATAGGGAGGCGTAAAAATCACCATTTCGTCTAAAAAATCCCATAGCATTGATACATACATAGCACTTAATCCTGCAAACAATAGGTTAGTTACCAGACCTTTTGGACGAGTAAGGAGAGTAACGACTATCCACATTAAGGTTATTAATGCCAGTCCACCTTCACCAAGACAGTCGAGTAAATTAATATCTGCTAAGGGTTTAGGCACAGAGGTGTGGTAAGTGGCCGTTATCGCAAGCAACGTCAATCCCACAAGTGTGCTCCATTTTGATTGGTGTAACAAAAAAGGTTGCAGTTTCATATTAATCGTTCAGTTCTAAAAGGCGTGCCATGGTAAAAACTTGTGCTTGGACTCGATAGGGTCAATTTAGCGCAGTAAAGGCGGTATTTTTATGACAGGCACTGCAATTTTTAAAATTTAAGACCATCATAACTTTTGACTAGCGTGATATTACGCCTTTTGAACTTTGGTATTAGTTTGATTAACTTACCTATTAACTCCGAATTTAGGTTAAGTAAATCACCCATTTCTACGCACGGTAAGTGTTCTGACTGTGCTACAAGCATTTAATGCTTGCACCATCGAGCGGCGAGGTCTAACGGTAAGAAAAGGCGCAGCGATGCTAACTTAAAATTTGTATAAGGACTTGTTAGTAATAAGAATATTCTTTATTTACTAAACCAATCAACTGGTAAGCATGTGCCCTGCTTGTAAAGGGGTCTAATTGGCTCAGACGGCTAATTTATTCATATTTATTCAGTAAAGTCATGAGTTTGAGCATCTACGTGAAATAAAAACGTCACCTTTTCGCACTAGGGTAGCCACGATGTTTTATCGAGGTATCAAAACCCAATATCAATTTGTTTGAATATTTGCTCAATTTTTACTCAAAATAGTTCACTTAATTAAGCAAATTGGTATAACTCAACCTGTGCGAGCAAATAATGAAAAAAAACCTACCGACGAGCTTTAAACTTTCAGCTGTTGCAATGATCTGTGCTGGATCTGTGCTTAGCTCAGCAGCAAGCGCTAACACGTTAACTGGCCAAGTTAGCTCCGTATCACAAAAAAGCCACTTTGAAGGGGCGAAAGTATTAATAAAAGAGCTAGAAAGAACGCTTATTTCTGAGCGAGATGGTCGCTTTACAGCAACCAATGTACCGGCTGGCACTTATACACTTGAGATAAGCTATCTAGGCGCGAAGACAGTAACAAAAACCATCACCATTGATGAAAACCAGGTGACTAATGTTCAAGTGCAATTAGGCTCACAGTCGAACCAAATGGATGACATTATTGTTATTGGGCAACGTGCAGGTCAAGCTGGCGCATTAAATAGACAGAAAAATGCTTTATCGTTAAAGTCTATTGTCAGCGCTGATTCGATTGGCCAATTGCCAGATCAAAACGCGGCAGAAGCACTCCAGCGCTTACCTGGGCTGTCCATTCAGCGAGATCAAGGTGAGGGGCGCTTTGTCGCTATCCGTGGTATCGATCCAAACTTGAATAATGTGACCATTAATGGTGCTAATGTACCTTCACCAGAAGCTGGTGTGCGCTCAGTTGCAATGGATGTGATCCCCAGTGAGCTTGTGCAAAGTCTAGAGGTAAGTAAAACGGTGACCCCTGACATGGATGCTTCTGCGGTTGGGGGTAGCATTGAAGTCAAAAGTCTAAGTGCATTTGACCGCGAGCAACAAAGTTATAGTGTCACGCTGCAAGCATCGCATAACCAACAAGTTAGCGAAACTAGCCCTAAAGCCTCCTTCAGCTTTACTGATATTTATACACTGAACAACAACACTGAAGTTGGCGTTGCGACAGCGGTTTCTTGGTTTGAGCGTGAGTTTGGCTCTCATAATATTGAAACCGATGGCGGGTGGAAGACACTTGAGATGGCCGATGTCAACACTGGTGAAGAAGTGAGTTTTTTCGGTGCCGAAGAAATGGAACAACGTCATTATCGTATTACTCGGGAGCGTTTAGGGGCGGCATTGAACGTAGACGTCCATCACAAAGGGTTTAATAAATATTACTTGCGTACACTTTACAGTCAGTTTTCTGATGATGAGTTTCGCCAGCGTAATGAGTACAAATTTGACAAAGGTGATGTGTTAGCTGACGAATTAAGTCAAAGTGCAGCGTACTTTCGAGGCGCAGAGATGGACAGAGATACCAAGGACAGATACGAAGAACAAAGTATTTTATCTTTGGTATTAGGTGGAGAAAACCTAATACAAGATTGGTTTATTGAATACAGTTTAGGCTACTCAAAGTCTGAAGAAAGTGAGCCAAATCGTTTAGACACCGCATTTGCTGGAGAGGACTTTACACTTGGTTATGTACTTGATGGCAAGACACCTACTTTAGCCGCAGACGAAGCATCTGGTCAGCTTAATCAATTTGTATTAGATGAAATCGTATGGGAGAACAACTTAAGTGAAGATGAAAATATCAGTTTTAGGCTGGATTTAACCAAAGATTTTGTTTTGCTTGGACATAATGCCCAGTTTAAGTTTGGTGGTAAGTATGCGGATCGTGATAAATTTAATCGTGTTGATGCAACATTATACGATGATGGCTTTGGGGCGTTAACAGCGCAAGATTTCAGCGCAGCGGAGCCAGAGTATGACCTCGGCAAATTTGGCCTTGGCCTAAGTCGCAACCAGATCAAAGATTACTTCTTTAGCAAGCGTGATGCGCTTACGATAAATCAACTTGAAACAGATATTGAAACCAAAGGGCGTTCATACACCAGTGAAGAGACTGTGACAGCGTTATATGCCATGTTAACGGTTGATGTTGAAAAGCTGAATGTCATTGCAGGATTTAGGTATGAGGATACAGACTACGCAACCACAGGCAATCGTGTCGAGTTGATAAATGATGAAGTCAGTGACATAGAACGTGTAGCAATAAATCAGTGGCAAGTGGAAGATAGCTATGATCATTTACTTCCGAACTTGACTTTGAGGTATGAGCTAAGTGAACAACTGATCACCCGATTTGCGTATACACAAACCATTGCACGACCCAGCTTTGAAGATGCCGCGGCATTCCAACTTATAGAGACCGAAACTACACAAGAAGATGATGCGATTGAAATTGAGCGCAAAGCTGAGGTGGGGAATCCAGACCTAGACCCATACAAGTCGAGTAATTATGATTTTTCTTTGGAGTATTACCCAGGTTCTATTGGGGTGCTATCAGCTGGGGTTTTTCATAAGAGTATTGATAATTTCATTATCAAAGCGCAGGTACAAGATAATGGCAAATGGGAAGGCTACAAAGAAGTTATCCAAAGCATTAACGGCGGTGCAGCTGATTTAACAGGGGTAGAATTAGCCTACACGAAAAACTTCCAAAATGGGTTGATGATCTCGGCAAACGGCACATTAATTGATGCTGACGATAACTTGCCAAATCAATCTGATACCATTGCTAATTTTATGGTTGGCTACGAAAGTAACCTCATTAGTGCTCGTCTAAGTGCATCTTATAAAAGCAAAAGTTTTTTATTTGAAGAAAACAATCAAGCTGTTTATCAAGACGACCATCTGCAACTCGACTTGAGTATGAAGTATTTTTACACCGACAAGACGCAACTATATTTTAATGCAATAAACATCACAGATGAAGCGATGAGTATTTACCAAGGGGATACACGGTATAACTATCAATATGAGACTTACGGTCGTTCATTTGAAATTGGGGTGACAGTGACCTCATTTTAATTATTTTTGGTTAATTTAGAATATGCTGCTGTTGAGTTATCCCTTAAATACCGCAGCCCACTTCCATAGGTAGGAGCGCACCGTGGTAACACGGTGCAATAATAATGAAAATAACCCTTGTTGTTTTACTATTGACGCTAAATAGCACGGCACTGGCCGCAAATAATATTAATTTTTTGGCTTTTGGAGATGGTGGGTACCACCCTGATTATCCCAAGGCTAAACATATTCATTCTCCAAAAACGAAGGCCGAGTTTATCGCGGCTGAAAAAGCGGATTGGCTTGCAGAGCACCGTCCAATTGCAGAGTTTAATCATGCGCCGATTTATGTTTACCCAGGAACAGAAACTGCAACTGAAGCATCAGGTGCCGCAGTGGTTGGCAAAGCGATGGCTGAGTTATGTCAAAAAAAACCTTGTGATTTTGCGATTCAGCTCGGTGATAACATTTACCCTGACGGCGCTGCTGCAAACGATGGTAAGGATGATAAGCAGCGTATGGACGATTTAATTTTGGCACCACTTAGCCCTTTGTTGCTTCAAAATCCTAATTTGGTCGTTTATTCGGCTTTGGGGAATCATGATTGGAAAACCTCTCGCCGTGGTGTCAAATTACAAACACAATGGATGGAAAAGCACGCTAACTTTCATATGGGCAGGAAAGGATACTACAGCTATACCATAGGAGAACAAGGCAATGACGTTGAGTTTTTTGTGTTAGATACTAATATGCTGCTCTCTGGTCAGCATTATTACGAAATTCCTCTAAAGCCTGATGGTAGCGAGCAAGGACTGGCCAGTGCACTGGCTAGTGGCCAAGCTAAGGTTGAGGATATTGAAAGACATGAGCAGCCCGTCAATGGTGAAGATCATAAACAGCTGGCATGGCTTGCAAATGGATTAAAGCACTCCACAGCAAAATGGAAAATTGTGTATGGCCATCACGTGATTTGGTCTGTGGGTGGCACTAAATATGATGAAGCACGCGTACTTCGCCGCCTGATTTTACCTGAATTATGCGAATATGCTGATGCCTATATCGCGGGTCACGAGCATGATTTGGAGCTACTAACAGATGACTGCTCACGGGTTTTACCGAATAATAAAAAGCCTAAATTACCACTTATCATTAGTGGTGCAGCCTCCAAAATGCGTGGCACCCATTCTCCGCTTGCTCACTACCAAGCACTACGTTACCCAGAATATGACTTAGTCTGGAACAAAGCTTTTATCTGGGGGTTTGCCCATATCGAGCTTGATAACCACAATGATATTCTTAACGTGGCATTTTATACCACGCCACGCGACTTAAGTGGTCAAGTTGTATCTGAGCAACGTTTTAGTTTTGCACATCGTAGCAACTGATACGTGTCTGTGGGTTTGATTCCAGCTCAAGTTGAACGAAAAGCTAAGGTATTAGCTGGTTAATAATTAGTATAAAGCGTTTGTATCTAAAAGTGAGCTTTTACACAAAGTAAATCGAGGTAAAATGACAGGAGCGTGTTGGCGAAATGGGGGCCAACACGCAAAGGTACAGGCACATTTTCGACTCCTATCTGCGAAGAGAGGTCATGGCAAGCCGGTGACATTATTGTATAATTTAGATAAATTTTGATTATCAATATCCAATATGTACAAAAAAGTATCTATAGCGCTGCTCCTTACCCTTTTGTTATTGCTCGTCGTTGCAACGCTAGATACATTTTGGTTTCATCAAGCCGACAAGGCAACAAACACAGCCACAGCAAAATGGCTGACGCCTGAAGCACAGTTAAAACGTATTGCACCTGACCACCCGCTGTTGAGCATTTATGAGCGCGCAAAAACTGAACCTGCAACGGCGCTTAAAGCACTATCAGCTTGGCGTGAAAGTCGTCAATCTTTATCACACATAGAGCAAGTTTATCTGTTGTGGACGCAAAGACGGGCGGCACAAAAGATGGGAGACGATACTAAATTTGCACAGATAAAGCGTGAGATTGACACTTTTGCAGTTACAAACCAGCTAGATTGGTTGGCAGCATGGAGTGCGCAGGAGGATGCCAAGCGAGCGATCAGAGCCGGCGAGTTGGCACAAGCACAACTTGCCATTGAGCACAGTGTTAATCTGGCAAAAAGCGCGCAAGCTGAGCTTTTATTGCTAGAGATTTATAACACGGCTGGTGTTGCATATAATGCGACAAATGATTTGATTAAGGCACAGCAGTATTTTTTACATGGTATAAAGCTGGTGGAGGCATACCCAGAAAGTGACTTTAATGCACTTTTTAATAACAACTTGGGTCTGCTCTATGTGCATTTAGAACAATGGCAAAATGCGTTATTACATCTTGGCAAAGCACAAGAACTATACGCGCTATCACCAAATAGTAACCCCAATTATATGCTGGTTATTCTGTTAAATCAGTCATTTGCGTATGGTCGTCTTGGCCAACTTAGTGACGCGAGAGAAAAGTTCCAACAAGCGCTGACCTTCAAAAATAAACAGACAAGTGAATTCTACAAGGCAATATTACTCAAAAATGAAGCGAGATTACTGTTACTTGAAGGCGATACTAGGCTTGCTATAGCAAAAGCTCAGTTATGTATACAGCTCGCCAAACAGGAAGTACTTGCCAAGCAGCAGGGGATCTGTGCGCTTATTCAAGCACAGGCGCTTTATCAGCAAAATAGCTTAGATGAAGCAGCCATTTTGATTAACCAAGCGACTCAAATATTTACTACGCTGAATCATCAAAGGTGGTTGCTTAGAAGTCAATTTACACGCTCACAAATACTGGAAGGGTTGGGGGAGTCCAGCAATGCACTGAACGTGTTAAAAGCTGCTCATACACAAGAAAAAGCAATGATTATAGGGCAGTTATCTGCATTAAATAGCGCATTAGAAATTCAGCAGATCGCACAAGAAAGAGATCTATTGAGTGCCAAACATCAACTTTCTAAGCTTGAGTTACTCGTAGATAAACAGCGCTTAAGGCTCCTTGCTCTGTGGTTGTTTGCTGCCGTGATCATCCTAATTTGGCTTGGAGTAAACACCAGATTGATGCGAAAAGATAACCGCAGATTACATGACTTAAGCTATCGAGACCCATTAACGGGAGCGTCAAATCGCCGTCTTTATCACCAAGAAATACACACTCCCAGTGTGCTGGACAAAAAAGCAGAGTATCACTTAGTGATCATCGATTTGGATCATTTTAAGCGTATCAATGATACCTATGGACACGATAAAGGAGACATTGTACTGGCGATAGCAGCCGCTCGTTTACAGCGTTTTGTTCAGCCTCAAGAGCTATTTATACGCTGGGGAGGCGAAGAATTTTTGATGGTGTTAAAAGCCCGAGAAAACATTCAAGATGCTGTTGAAAAAATGGCTTCTGCATTGCGCTCTGAACCTTTTGAATTAGGTGAGCTGCGCATTTCTGTCACTGCATCATTCGGTGTGAGCGCTAGCCGAGCAATCGCAAATTTGGATGATGATAGCGCCTTTAAAGCTGCTGACCAATGCCTCTATCGTGCCAAAGAGTTAGGCAGAGATAGGGTTGAAGTACAAACAAAACCATAATGCTTTACTTTTATGAGAGTTGTTCGAACTCTGATATATTATCGCGAGTGCGACAGTGTTGTTGAGTAACATTAGGGTTAATACCAATTAGTCTTAATACTTGCTCAATTTGAAGGCGTAAATCTGACGCTAACAGTGTAAAAAAACGTCTTATTTAGAACGACTAAATAGCACCATTTTTACCTTGCCTACACAGATGTAGGTACCTTGGCGATAGCAGGACGCGGTAGCGGAGTTATCGACAAGGTTTTCTCGCCTCAAAATAGACCACTTAATTAAGAAAATTGGTATAACAAGCTCATCAAGCGAATTGGTATTTTTATAAAAAAGGATTGTATTATGTTGTGGCTATTGTTGAGCTTTATATTGTTTTCACCATCAGTTTCTGGTGCACAGCCTGGTCCAGTTAGAAAGGAAGTGGTTTCTGAATGTGGGGACTATCAATTAAAAATAGTTTCTCTTGAGTTAAATCGTAACATCCCTGAACAATCCATCTTAGATGAGTCAGCGGGTCACTTTGGCAACCCTTACCTGTTGACGCAAGAACTGGTTTATATCTCGAAGGCTGGCGTCACAACACATTCAATATCTAATGTGTGGCCTGAATATGAACGCATAGACCCCACCAGATATTATTCTGCGACGATCAAGCAATGTACAGACAAACGAGAGGCTATTATTGCCTTTTGGAGCGGAGGTAATTGTAGAGATGTATGTGAAGCGTGGGCTCTGGTGACATTCACAGAGGATGGCACAATAGAAAGCTCCAAAGGTTTGTCTTATCAGGAGTTTAAACTATTTAACTGAGCTGAAAGCTATTTACCTTGTAATCATGCGTTGGTTTTAAAACGCATAGGTTAGCAGTGCAAAAATGGTTTTCCTCCATATATTTTTCACAAGGACAATAAAATGTATAACCTAAATACAGTTGAAATAAAATCTTTCGTGCCAGCTAAAAGCTTTGCACTTTCTAAGCAATTTTACCAATCTATTGGCTTCGAAATGGCCTCTGAGTTTGAGGGCGTTGCTTATTTTAAATTAGGTATGTGCGCATTTTTACTCCAAGACTTTTATGAGCCAACTCACAGTCAGAGTTTCATGATGCACTTGCTCGTCGAGGATGCGCAAAGCTGGTACAAGCACATTTTACAATTAGATTTGGAAGAAAAGTTTAGTGCTCAGATCTCTGAACTTGTTGAACAACCGTGGGGGATGCTTGAATTTTGTGTGACGGATCCAAGTGGAGTACTATGGCGTATTGCCGAGAATAAGTGACACTAGCTTAGCTTTTAATAGTGTTTTTTCGCCTCAATATAGCGTGTTTAATTAAAAAAATTGGCTCTACTTATAAAGACTTAGCTTTCATAAATTTGGCGTATTTTTTGCTAAAAACTACAAAGGCGCCGCCATGCGGCAATAAAACGCCGATATTGATTTTTAATCAAGGAGCTAGGTTATGTATTTTAATTCGGTAAGTCCAAAGGGTGCATATAACTCGATGTTGAGCACCGGGGCTGAATCATTATCCTCAAAAAAAGCACACGCTACTGAACAGTCCACAGACCTTGTTGGAAAAACTAATCTGATGTTTCAGATAGAAAATAAAGCCATCAACAAGATTTCAACCCAAGCCCTCAATGACATTAAGCAGATCCTAGAAAGAAGTCAGGTGTTACCTGATGTAGCTCAATCAGCCTATTTGAAGCATGGGCAAGCACAGGAAGTTGTGCTTGGGATTACTATCAACGGTGAGCTGAAGGCATATCAAAATCAGCAGGGTTACATAACAAGTAAGGGTGAAGCTGGAGAGCTTATCAAACAAGCTAATGGCGATGTAAAGCAACTGCAACGACTAGTTCAGCAAAAATATGGCGATGGCGCTATGGTTGAGGTTTTTCAAGGTTCAAATCGGCCAACTAATGCCGAAATCTTTGAGCGATACACTGGCCGAAGCTTTCAGAGTTTTGTGGCAGAAGAAATCACGTCACGTCAGCACGCAAGCGATCAAGCGAAGCTGGAGCAAGACCAATATCTGCGTAATAAAATCATGTTTGATCAAGCTCCTCAAGTGGCAGTATTTAAAGTGGAAGGGCAGATAGTGGGTGGTATAGATGAAAATGGCTTTGCTGATATGGGCAGAAAGCTATTGGATATAGCGCAGCAAAAAGGTATTGATAACGCTGAACTTGAGCCTTTGTTTATGATAGATCCCAAGCGCTCCCCCTCGCAGGTAGCCGAACTGTTTACGCAAGCCTTTGGGGCGGATGCTGAAGTTGAATATTTTACACCATCCAATGCGCCCACAAGGGCGCAGATCAGGCAACAAAGTGAACTGTAGTAGCCCACAGTTACGCTTTACGTGCTGTGAGGCTAACGCATATTCACAATGTCAGATTATAGACGGCTTTTAATTACTTCTGACTTTGCAATTAATTTTGTGGAATGTTTGCCCGTTTTTTGATGGATTGTAACAAAGTACTCAATTGGATATTTCATTCTTGATAGCACCATTTGAGGTGCATTTCTGCTCTTATCCAGTGGTGTAGGCCAGCTTACAGAAATACTGCCGTTGGCACTATCAAGTATACAGGGATGTTTTTTACCGCTTTTGGTGCTGGTGACGGCTGTACCATCAACGTTAGTAAATAGCACAGAGCAAGTGTATAGGTTGGTTGCTTCATTGAAATTTTCAATGGCGTAATCAAACGAGACAGTAACCGTGTGCTCTCGTTGCTGTATGTTCCCTGTTTCTGACGTTTTTAGATTAGATAGCGAGGCGTTGCTGAGGGGGATAGTAGTGTAGTCTGTTGTTGCACAACCGCTGAGTAAGCAAAAAGAGACAAGCATGGTCAATTTTTTCATTATTTTATCCTTAAAATAGAAGTTTTTTATTGAAACATAGCAGCTGGTGCGGTGAGACACTATTAGCAGCACCAGCCTAATATATATTCGGTTTTGGTGAAAATTAGCCTTACAAAGTAACTTACTCGAAGGTCAGTCTAGCAGTATAGATACAGATTTAGGTTAATTGTTATCCAATCCGTTGGATAACATAGTAAAAACAGGCATAGATGTCACCTTTTTTTAATGTTAGTGATTACTATCAAATTACGTTCAACTCGCAGGTTATTTATATAATTCGTTGACTCAATGTGGGTTTATACTGCTCAAGGTGAGCTTTAATCTGCATGCGGGTATGCGGTGATTTGTTTTGGCTTAACTTAAAAGCGCCGTGCAGTTGTGTGATCCTGATTTGAAAGAAGTTAATGGCGTTAAAAAGAGACCGTTGTTGTGGTTGTGGTACACTATCAAGCTGCCAATTGCTTCGTGAAAACTGCTCAAAGTGCTGTAATTGGTTTTGCATTAGTGCGTATTTTTCATTGTCTTGGCTGACCAAGGTTAGCTCACCTTCAACAATCACGTTTGCATATAGCCAAGTCGGTAATTTGATGTCGGGAAGCAGCGCAGGCGATAGGTAATGATTCTGACAATGAAAAATGGCTTGGAAGCTATCATCATCTTCACTAAAGAGTGGGTTATCTTTAGTAGCGTGCCCCAGCAAATAGGTTTTATCATCACTTAGGGTGAGTGGTATAAAAACAGAACGAACTTTGTTTGCTTGGATCACGTTAATCGTTGCAAGGGGGTTCATCGCGATGAGTGCATATAGTGTTTCTTGGTTGTTTTCGGTGTAATACTTTCTTGGATAGCTCATAGCTTTGCCTCTAAATTCATTTTTACGTCTGACCACATTTCATCAGTAATAGAAAAGCGTGCGGTGTTACGATAGTTGCCATTGGGTAAGCGCCTATCTTTGAGAGATATACCTTCAAACTGTGCGCCCAATCTTGTGATGGCATCACGAGATTTTTGATTTTGTTCATGAGTTTGGAACTGCACCCGGACTAATCCAATTGCTTCAAATGCGTACTTTAAAAGCAAGTACTTGGCGTGGGTATTTATATGAGTGCGCTGAAACTGAGTGGCAACGAAGGTATGGCCAATTTCTGCGCTTAGGTTTAACTTATCGACTCTAAAAAGCCGAGTATTACCTGCTACTTTACCTGATGCTTTGTCTATGATTGCTACCACTAATTGTTCGCTTTCATCAAATTGAGCAGAACCATAAAACCATTGCTCTATAGTGCGTTGATCTCGACAATAGTTAGTAAATACCCACTTCCAAAGCTCACTATCTTTACCGCAGCGTAGTAATTCAGGAAGGTGTTCACTCGCCAGTGGAACCAATCTTATCCGGCTAGATTCTAAGGTTTGTTTTGATAGCATTATAATTGCACCTCTTGTGTTTTACTGCTTGCATAATGCGCTGTTTTTGGTTGATATAAAACAACCAGAATTTACAATTTAAATAGACCAGTTTGTGATTTCGATAGACACTAACTCTCATCAGTCAGAGGCAAAACATAAAAAGCTTGCTAATCAATTACGGAGCATGATCAAGCAAGGTAAATTAAAGCCAAGTGACAAGCTTCCTTCTGCACGTAAACTTGCGCAACTTCACGGAATGAACCGCCACACTGTGATGTCCGCCTTACAAAATTTAGTAGCTGAAGGGTGGCTAGTCGTAAAGGAAAGAAGTGGGTATTGGGTAAATGCTCAACTGCCAATATCAAGTAGTGAGCAGGTGAGCACGGCATTGTCGCCAAATGTTGTAGTCGCGCCAAGGTTTGCTGCTGTTCTTAACCCTCCTAAAGACAGCGAGCGCAGTGGCTTTCGCTATAATTTTGCAGGAGGCTTGCCTGACTTGAGCGCATTTCCATATGATGAGTTTAAGCGCTGCTTAGTGAAGGCATGTCGTAAGAGTAATATTGAGCACTTCCATTACGCAGATGGTGCAGGTTGTGGGTTATTAAAAGTCCAAATCCAAACGTACCTGCGCCGAGCCCGGGGTCTTATTTGTGACGATTTATTGGTGTGTAATGGTGCTCAAGAGGCACTATCGTTGGTTGCCAGTGCGTTTATCAATAAAGGCGATGGAGTGGCAATTGAAATGCTGGGCTACCCTCCAGCAAGACATGCTTTTAAAAGTATCGGTGCTAATATTTTTGCGTTGGCACAGGATGATGAAGGGATCAAAGTTGAGGCTCTAGCGCGTTGTTTGCGGCAAAATAATATTAAATTGCTGTACTTGACACCGCTGCATCAATATCCGACAACGGTTACGTTATCTGTACCACGGCG
The DNA here is from genome assembly GCF_004103255.1 of Pseudoalteromonas sp. PS5. Lineage (NCBI taxonomy): Bacteria > Pseudomonadati > Pseudomonadota > Gammaproteobacteria > Alteromonadales > Pseudoalteromonadaceae > Pseudoalteromonas > Pseudoalteromonas sp. PS5. The sequence goes on along the minus strand of NZ_RCSQ01000101.1, from coordinate 5,587 downwards.
GATGGCAATTTATCAGCTATGTCAACAGTACGGCGTGTTCATCATTGAAGATGATTATGATCATGAATTTCATTATTTGTGTCCACCGCTTCAGCCGATGGCAGCAAATGACCCCAGTGGCATTGTGATTTATATTTCTAGCTTTTCTAAAATCATGTTTGCAGGCGCAAGAGTCGGATATTTGAGTGCTCGGGCTGATGTGTTAGCGCAGCTTGTGGCTCGAAAGCAATTGTTGAATCATAAGAATGACGCGCTAACTCAATTGGCAGTGGCTTACTGGATGGAAGAGGGCGGGTTTGAGCGGCATATGAGACGCATGACTAAAGCGTATCAGACGCGTCATCAAGCCATGAATACACATTTAAGTGAACTTAAGGAGCGTTTAAATATCGATTTTATTGTCCCCCAAGGTGGTATGGCATATTGGGTGGATAGCAAACGTGATGTCTCTGAGTTGTCTCGTTTGGCGAAAAAGCAGGATATTTATGTGCAATGTGAACCAGAATTTTCACTTGATAAAGGAAGTCGGTTTAGCCATATACGCTTGGGTTTTGCTGCACAAGCCATTGAGCAGCAACGTACTGGGCTTGACGAGTTATTTGCATTAGTGGAAAGGGTTTGCTGAATTTTGATATTGAGCCACAAAGTATCCAGAGCTAAGGTGCTCGATATCTCGCCGAGAATATGATTTTTATTCGCAAAACTTAGCATTAACAGTTTGACGCTCGTAATTTGATGTAATGCCATGTAATAGCGCTATATTTTTTTTGCTTTTAATATTGTTTTTACATACTTGTAATACATATAAGCAGCGCATATGAAAAACCCGATACTACCGATTTTAGGTGTGGTTATGACCGCCTCATGTACTTCAGTAGAACACTCAGATGAGAGCCACACAGCGGATCACCCAAACCATCGTGAGCAGCACAAAGTATTCGAACCGAATTACTTTGATCTACGAGATTATAACCCCGTTAACATAACACCCGAGTTTATATCAGCAGCCCATACCCAAGGGATAAATAGCTGCGACTATCAATATATTGCGCCAGAACTGGATAAGTTTGTAGCGCCTGACGTCATCCAATCAAAAGGTGGCTCACTTAACTTTACTTTAGCGGTACAGTATCACGAGCGAGAGATAGCAGGGTGTAATACGTGGTTAAGAAACTATGCGTATAAACAAGATGGCCAAAAAGAATTTAAGCCTGCACCAGTTGGACCGACGCTTAAGGTTGCTCCGGGAGATGTATTGCGTTTCACGCTTGAAAATCGCTTACCGAGCTGTGAACTTGCACCTGATTATTTATGCTCAGGAAAAGGTCATGCGGGTCATCACTCAAATGCCATGCTATCAGATGAAGAAGCCAATCACATCAACACCCCGCATAACTTTAATGTCACTAATTTCCATACCCATGGCTTATGGGTATCACCGAGCGAGCGAAGTGACAACGTACTACTTGAGATCCAGCCAGGTCAAGGGTTTGAATATGAAGTGAGAATACCTGAATCTCATCCTCAGGGAACATTCTGGTATCACGCCCATGTTCACGGCTCTACAGCATTACAAGTTTCTAGTGGTATGGCAGGTGCCATTATTATTGAAGGCGGTAACCCTAAAAAAGATATTGGTACTCAAGCTCAGATCAAAGACAAGACAGATCAGCTGTTTGTACTTCAGCAGGTTGCCTATGACTGCAATGGTACCATTGAGTATTATGAAGCTGATGAACGACCTGAGTACGTTAAGGATTGTAAAGCGGACGATAAAGCACTCAATATTTTTGGCCCTGGAGACTGGCAAAAAACCAAACGAAGAACACTGATTAATGGTCAGGTTGTACCGAAAATTGAAATGCGACCAAATGAAATTCAGCGCTGGCGCTTTATCCATGCAGGTGTACGAGAAACAATAAAGTTGTCTGTGATCGATAAGCCTGAATGGGAAAACAATATGAACCCAGTTCCACTGGGCTTTTTGAACCAAATATCGGTTGATGGTCTCAATACTGGCCGCATCGATAGATGGCAATTAGACGGTCAAAAGACTGAAATTGAAGCACTTCAACCTGGTTATCGTGCTGACTACCTGTACCAAGCACCGAGTAAAGCGGGTGTGTACTGGCTAGTGGACTTAGACTCTGCACCACAAAAATCTTTGCAGGGTGTACCAGAAGACACCGCTGAGTTACTACAAATAGTAGTAAAAGGTGAACCTGTTGCCAGCAAAGATGCGGTGTTACCAACCAGTGCTGAGCTAATATCTTACCGTGCTCATGATGCACCAACCCAAGGTGAAATCGCCGCGATGGATAAGAGCGAAAATAAAGAAAGCATGATGTTTTATCTGGGATCTCGCGTGTCAGTCAATGCAGCGATAGCAACGGCAAAACAAGAGAAAAAAGACTTTAATTGTCAGAACATTTGGAATGAAGATATTAATAATGGGGTGCTTTTAGATAACCATCATCTCAGTGATAAAGAGAAAGGCAAAGACACTATTTTCTCTGTAGATGGTAAACCTTATGGTCAAATCGAAACTCGAGAATTGACACTGGGCACATGGCAAAGATGGGACTTATGTACTCGAGGGCTTGCTCCAATGCACCCGTTTCATATTCATGTGAACCCTTTTTATGCCCCAAGAGTGGGGCCTGATGGAAAAGAGCAATGGGTGTGGCGAGATACATTAGCGATAGAAAAAGGCGCAGATAAGCCTCAAACTGACAAAAATGGCGTCAATTTATCAGGCTCGGCACCGCATACTGTGGTTTATAGCAAGTATCGCTATCCGGAGTCTCTGCCAGGCTTTAACGGCAATGTAAAACAACAATACACCGGTGAATTTGTATTACATTGCCATATTCTGGATCATGAAGATCAAGGCATGATGCAAAAAGTGAAGTTAATAGAGAGCAAGTAATACTCGTTAAGGAAAATGAAGATGAAAAGTAATACATTAAGCTCATTGGCGTTAGCGACTCTGGCGGCTTTTATTGGGGGCTGTAAGTTAACTTCACCTCCAAGTGAGCCGTCACGCCATGATGAAGTGCTCACCAGAAAAAACATCGATGCCTTGACGGATAATGAGCTAAAGGCCTATGAGCACGCTATTGCCAGAATGAAGAAAAAGAGTCGTGACAATATTTACGATCCTCAAGGCTTTTTGTGGCAAGCTTGGGTGCATAATTGCCCTACCGTGTGGCAACCTAAGAACCAAGGTGTAGTGCCATTAGCAGCATTGAGCACGCAACAGGACTGGATTGGTAATAGTAATGAGTTTTTGCAATATTGTGACTTTAGACCCTTGCTGAAAAGCAAACTAGGGCTGGGTGATGATGATTTTGTGAAAGTACATCCTGGTCAGTGTGAACATGCCAAAGATACATTTTTGCATTGGCATCGGGCGGAGTTTTACTTCTTTGAAAAGGCATTACAAAATGCTGATCCCGAAGGCAAATTTGGCCCAAGCACTAAAAATGTAACAGTCCCTTTTTGGAACTTTACCAAAGCACCGACTGGCCAGCGCTACCCTAAGGCATTTGAGAATACACATTCACCCTTGTATTCAATTCATCGAAACATGAAGCCAGCGCTGAGCCCTAGTAACAATAGACGCAGTTCGACGGTCTCTGATCCCAATTTCTGTGGCTTCAATCGCTCAGATTCGACAACGGACAAACCACTTAGTTGTGGTTATACCTCGCCCTATCTTCTAGCATACCAAATCCACTTTAATAATTGGCGTGAGTTTGGTGGCTCTCCTTATAACCGCGCGGGTAATTTTGGCGCGTTTGAAGCGCAAATTCATAATCCAATGCACGCCATTTATGCTGGATGTGAAGGGCAGTCAAATCGACCAGTTTGCTTTATGGAAGATAATAGCCAAGCAGGGTTTGATCCGGTTTTCTATTCGTTTCATGCTTTTATCGACTTTGCGTACGGTCAATGGCTGCAAACAAATGCTGCTAAATGTGTAAATAATAACGAATATTGTGTCACTGGTGGGCGTATGTTCATGCGCGGCACACAAAGTGACTCATTACCTGTACCACAAGGTTTTAGTGAAGGAAAAACCAAGCCTGTTGAAGGACGGTTTGCCAATATGGGCCGTGCAGAGTTGTACTTTGATAGTGAGAAAGTTGGCTATAACTATGCGGATCCGAGCAAGGAGTTTATAGATGGTGAAGTTATCGCGCAGCTGATTAAAAAGCATCGCGATGCTGGCTTTGACTTCTATCTTCAAGATGGCACTACACGTCAATCCATTGATACGACTGCGTCATTATTCAGTGAGTTATTAAGCTATGGCGCACATGCGCCCGCGTCGCGCGTAACTGAGTCGCAAATCAAAACAAGTAAGCTGATATTACCTGAGGCTAATTTTACGACGATTAATACGGCGCAGTTAAAGATTGTTCGCAAGCCAATGGACATTGAAGACTACAGCTTTCAAGCTGACATTTATTTGGTTCCAGCAAGCGTCAAAGTAACGCCAGAGGTGATTAAAAATGATGACTTTAGGGCGAGCCACTTAGCGGTCAGTACGGCGTATTGGGCACTAGGTGATCATAGTGCCCACGATGGTCATGGCGGACACAGTGAACATATGAGTAAAGCCTCATCAGTCTCTTTAGATCAAGAGTTAGTACATCTAATCGGGGCCATCCTGCGTGGTAAAAATAAAGCCAAACCATGGCAATTGGTACTGGTAGTAAGCGGTCATGAAGCTGCAACTGCTGACCACTTTGAACCATTAAAAATTGAGTTTAAATAAGGGGGAATGGACATGGCTCAAGTGACTTTTGATCAAGTCAAAAATAATTTTGCCAGTGCAACCAATTGCATGAGAAACATCCAAGTTTCGGATGATGATGGCACAGAGTTTTTAGACTTGTCTGATTATGATGTTGTGGTACGGTTTGCCTCACAAATACAAGTGGCAATTCATGGTCACGATTTGGACAAAACTAAAGCGGCAGATACCACCGAATACCTTTCACAAATAATAGACGCGCGAAATGTATTAGCCCAGTTACGAGCGCTGCGTACTACTGAGACCTATGTATTATCTAATAATATTGAGGGTTTCAATGTGAACTTTGAAAGTCGTCTTATTGATATCATGGATAGTATTCATAAATTAGAGGCGATTGTGAAAGGCAATGAGAAGGCTGTCGAAGTCAGTGTCGAACAAGCCATTATTCACGTAAACGCAGCCCATGCAATGCCACCGTCGGGTCGCCTGAGTCGAAATAAAATTACAGATTTTGATAGTTGGATTTCGACAGGAATGCAAAAGTAACCGGAACTAGAAGTCAAAGCTAATCTCATTTTCAACGCTGGCGCGTAGCAAAGTTAAATTGAAAAAGGCAAAAACGTAGCCTGCTTGGTTAAATCAAGCTAAAGTTTTGATTATTAATGCTTTTATGGGATTTGGTTTTAGCGCTAATTGAATTCACTTCTAATCCCAACTATTGGAAGTGAATTGGGTTTGCCTACATGATGTAGGTACCTTATACCACTGTGTACTAATACATGCTCAATTTAAGGGAGTCAATCTGACGCTAACTGCGTTAAA
>NZ_RCSQ01000100.1:0-12912 GCF_004103255.1 Pseudoalteromonas sp. PS5 | reverse complement strand
CTTTTTAATACAAGATCTAGTCCTAAGACTAAGTCATGCTCTGCTTATTAAGCAGCTAGACCATCTTTTGCTTTAGCAACTAGTGCTGCGAAAGCTACTTGGTCGTATACTGCGATATCAGCTAGGATCTTACGATCGATTTCAATCGATGACTTTTTAAGGCCATTGATGAAACGGCTGTAAGAAAGACCATTTTGACGTGCAGCTGCGTTGATACGTGCAATCCATAGTTGACGGAAAGTACGTTTCTTAGCACGACGGTCACGGTAAGCATATTGACCAGCTTTTGTTACCGCTTGGAAAGCTACGCGGTAAACGCGTGAACGCGCTCCGTAGTAACCTTTAGCTTGCTTTAATACTTTTTTGTGACGTGCACGTGCAACTACGCCGCGTTTAACTCTTGCCATTTCTGATATCCTCTATTAAGCGAATGGTAACATACGATCGATTAGGCCTAGGTCATTCTTATGAACCATAGACTTAGCACGAAGGTGTAGTTTACGCTTTGAAGACTTCTTAGTCAGAATGTGACGAAGATGCGACTGTTTACGCTTGTAACCGCCTGAAGCAGTCTTTTTGAAGCGCTTTGCAGCACCTCTGTGTGATTTTAGCTTATAAGCCATTTGCAATAACTCCGAATGATATTGCTTAACACTATGTAAGTAGGCGGAGATAAACTCACTTGTAGGCCTAGCTTACTACCTAAAACCGGTGAAGGATCAAGCCCTTACTTTAAAACCGGATAACGCAGGTGGCCGAAGCACTTGAAACCTGCGTTAAATTCGATGCGTATTATGCCGAGATTAAGACTTTTTAGCAATAGGTGCCATCATCATTATCATTTGACGGCCTTCTACTTTCTTCGGGAAAGATTCTACTGAAGCAATCTCTTCCAACTCGGTCTTGATACGATTTAACAGGTCGATACCAATTTCTTGGTGCGCCATCTCACGACCACGGAAGCGAATTGTGACTTTAGCTTTGTCGCCACCTTCCAAAAACTTGCGAAGGCTACGTAGCTTAACTTGGTAATCACCAACATCAGTACCAGGACGGAATTTAACTTCCTTAACCTGAATTTGCTTTTGCTTTTTCTTTTGTTCTTTTTGGATTTTTGCTTTTTCAAAAAGGAACTTACCGTAGTCCATCACTTTACAAACTGGTGGTTCTGCATTTGGGCTGATCTCTACTAGATCTAAGCCTGCTTCATCCGCCATGTTTTGTGCGTCTCTAGTTGAGACAATGCCAGCCTGCTCGCCTTCAGCGTCAATTAAGCGAACCTCTTTCGCTGTAATCTCTTCGTTAATACGATTTTTCTGAGCGTTATTTTGCCCTTTTTTGCCGCCTCTAATGGTACGTTCCTCCAAAAAATTCAAAAGTAGTTGCGTGTACCAGAAAAAGTGAAGTACACGCAAGTTTATATTTATAGTCGATTTTTAATCTCTTCGCTAACTTTCGCGATGAAATCGTCAATCGAGAATTTACCTAAGTCTTCACCAGTGCGAGTTCGAACAGCAACTTCTTGTTGCTCAACTTCTTTGTCACCCACAACTAACAAATAAGGTATACGTTTTAAAGTATGCTCGCGGATTTTAAAACCAATTTTCTCATTTCTCAAGTCAGCGCAAGCTCTTATTCCAAGTTTATTTAACTTTTGTACAACTTCGTGAACATAATCGGCTTGTTTATCCGTAATATTCATGATCACAACTTGCTTAGGCGCAAGCCAAGTTGGGAATTGACCCGCATATTCTTCTGTTAAAATGCCGATAAAGCGCTCTAACGAACCAAGAATTGCACGGTGGATCATAACTGGCGTTTTACGCTCGTTATTTTCCGCAACATAAGTAGCCCCTAAACGCCCTGGTAATGCAAAGTCTAGTTGTACTGTACCACATTGCCATGCACGTTCTAAACAGTCATACAAAGTAAACTCAATCTTCGGACCGTAGAATGCACCTTCACCTGGTAAATATTCAAACTCGATGTCGTTTGCTTTCAACGCATCTGCCAATGCAGCCTCTGCTTTATCCCACATCTCATCTTCGCCGATGCGTTTCTCAGGGCGTGTAGATAATTTAACAACGATCTTTTCAAAGCCAAAAGTTGAGTAAGTATCATACACCATTTTGATACAAGCTGATACTTCGTCCATGATCTGTTCTTCTGTACAGAATACGTGCGCATCGTCTTGTGTAAATCCACGAACACGCATCAAACCATGTAGTGCACCCGACGGCTCATTACGGTGACAACAACCAAACTCAGCCATACGCAGTGGTAGATCACGGTAAGATTTTAAGCCTTGGTTGAAGATTTGAACGTGGCCTGGGCAGTTCATCGGCTTAATAGCATATTCACGCTTTTCAGACTCCGTAGTGAACATCGCATCTGAATACTTGTCCCAATGACCTGACTTTTCCCACAAACCACGATCCATCATCAGTGGACCTTTTACTTCTTCGTACTGGTACTCGCGTAACTTTTCGCGTACAAAGTCTTCAAGCTCACGGTAAATGCTCCAGCCATCATTATGCCAAAACACCATGCCTGGTGCTTCTTCTTGCCAGTGCCATAAATCTAGTGCTTTGCCAATTTTACGGTGGTCGCGCTTTTCAGCTTCTTCTAAACGCTTAAGGTAGGCTTTTAATTGCTTTTTATCTGCCCATGCAGTGCCGTAAATACGTTGCAACATTTTGTTTTCTGAGTTGCCACGCCAGTATGCGCCTGCCACCTTCATAATCTTGAAGTGATGACAGAATTTCATATTTGGTACGTGAGGACCACGACACATATCAACATATTCTTCGTGGTGGTATAAACCTGGCCTATCATCTTTAGCGATATTCTCGTCTAAGATTTCCATCTTGTAGGTTTCACCACGTGCTTCGAATGCGTCGCGGGCTTCTTGCCAGCTTACCTTTTTCTTCACTACGTCGTAGTTGGTCTTAGCAAGTTCCAACATACGCTTTTCAATCGCTTCAAGGTCTTCTTGCGTCAATGAGTGGTCAAGGTCAACATCGTAGTAAAAGCCATTGTCGATAGTCGGACCGATCGCCATTTTTGCTTCAGGGAACAATTGTTTAACTGCGTGACCAATTAAGTGCGCGCAAGAGTGGCGAATAATCTCAAGGCCATCGTCGTCTTTAGCGGTGATAATCTCAAGCGCAGCATCATTTTCAATGATGTCACACGCATCAACACGCACACCATTGACGCGACCAGCGATAGTTGCTTTTGCAAGTCCTGGACCGATGTCTTGAGCGACGTCTAGAGTAGTTACTGGGTTTTCAAAAATACGCTGACTGCCGTCAGGGAGAGTAATAACTGGCATGATAAATCCTATTTACAGTGGTGACACCTACAATGCGCCACATGTATTTAATTAATTTTAAATGTAAAGTGTGCCTATCAACGCTTTTACGAATAAGCATTGTCTTGCGCGACTTATCGCGGCTCATTCAAGGTCTTTCGTATGAGAGACACTATTCTCGCGTGTAACTTGGCTAAGTGCAAGCCTAGGGCTAAAATTAATCTATTAATTTACAAAAACTATTTCGGGATACTCTGTGGCCAAAAAGCGATATCGATTTGCAACCTTTAATCTATTGAATTTTACAGCACCACCTTTTTCGTTTTATCAACTTCATGAGCATTATAACGACACGCAATGGCAAACTAAGACCCAGTTCATCACCGGTCTTATTCAACATATCAATCCTGATGTGATTGTATTTCAAGAAGTGTTCACACCCGACGCATTACAGATAATTTGTGAAGATTTAGGGTTAGTTCACTTCGCCACGGTAGACTCACCCAGTCCAGACCACGTTTACCCAAATGTTCTATTTAAACCTGTCGTCGCTATCGCCTCTAAGTTACCTATAAAGTCTTTCGCTCCGCTTGAGCCTTGCCCTGAATTACTTGAATACCTAAATAACCAACATCAGTTCAAGTTCAACCGTACGCCAATAAAATGTAAATTTGATATTCCCGGATTTGGGTTACTCGCATGTTATGCCATACATCTAAAGTCACAACGTGTTCACTCCATGGCGCACATGTTGGGAGAATCACATCAAGATGACCCTCTATTGACGCTATTACATGAAACTGTAGGCACAATGCAATCACAAATATCTCGGTCACTAGAAGCCTCTATTATTTATTACGATGCCTTGAAAACACAACGCGAAAAACAGGCAGCCACATTAGTAATGGGAGATTTTAATGATGCGTTAGAAAACCCTGCCCTGTCTTTTATGACTCAAGCTTTTCCGCCGTTGGCAAATAGCAGTTTTGATAGCGTTGGATTATTTGACAGTTTTTTTTACGCAGATAACAGCAACGGCAAAAAACCGCCTAGCCACTACTATCGCGGGGAAGGCAATGTGCTGGACTACATTTTATGCTCCAAAGAGTTTAATCCCAATCGCGCGGAACAAAAAGTAACCTCGCTGAACTACTATAGTTATGATGCTCATCTAGATCCGAGGCGTATAGATGAAGATATTTGTTATTCTGACCATGCAGCAATAGCAATAGAAATAACACTGTGAGATAATTCAATTTTTGCATAATCTGGACACGAAAATGAGAACACTTGGGGTTGAAATTTCTGGCAGCGAAGCGCTTCTTTGTTTGCTAACTAAAGAAGATGATGTTTTTGATATCAGAGATATTCGTCAGCGACGCTTTACTTTGGGCAACCAAGGAGCTGACCTTGAGGAAATGCGCAAATTTCAATTCGACTTTGCAAAACTAATACAAGATTATGGCGTAGACTCTGTTGCCATTCGCCAGCGTCCGCACAAAGGTAAATTTGCAGGTAGCGCCGCAGGGTTTAAGATGGAAGCCGCTATCCAACTTATCTCTGATGTAGATGTGCAACTCCTCGCTGGAAACGAAGTAAAAGAGCAACTAAAAAGAAACCCTATTCCTGTGGACTTTGAAGATACTGGATTAAAAAAGTTCCAAGAGCAGGCTTTTACTAATGCATACGTTTATATCCTTCGTAAAACATACGCAAAAGATGAATAGTTAAAACGATAAAGGTCAGTACGCTGACCTTTATACCCTATTGCGTTACCAACATTTCTCGACAGACCAGACACCTTCATTGCAACTCTCTTCCTAATTAATTCAAGATAGCTAAACTCTGTGCTCGACTGCTAAATAGTATTTTTAGGACACTTGTAATAATGAATGCTTGCAACACAACGGAGTCATAGCAATTTGCTTCACACACTAACCGGTTTTGAGTTTGTAACACGATAAGTCAACTAGCTGCTTGTCCCAATATCAAATGAATAAATCACAAGCTATTTGTGCAAATTTAGCACCAATCTGTGACTCGCGCATGGCGCACTATCAAGGTAAACTAGCTACTGAACAAATTTAGGGATTATTCATGTATCGAGTTTTTGAACGCTTTACCAACCCATTTCCAGAACATGAGGTCGGTCAGCCGCCACAAGGTTTACTGGCATTTTGTCGTTTTTATACCCAAGGTATGGGATGGCCGCTTTTCTTTATGTCACTTAGTGCTGCGATATTAGCAGTATTGGAGGTTACACTCTTTGGTTTTATGGGTGACTTAGTTGATTGGTTATCCAGTTATACGCCAGAAACGTTATTCGCTGAAAAACAAACCGAATTGATCAGAATGTCTTTGATCACCTTAGTTGCTTTACCGTTGATCGTTTTCTTCCATAGCGCAATTTTGCACCAAAGTTTACTGGGTAATTACCCGATGGCGATCCGCTGGCAAGCACACCGCTATTTGCTAAAGCAGTCCATGACATTTTACCAAGACGAGTTTGCTGGGCGTATTGCGACTAAAGTAATGCAAACAGCACTAGCTGTGCGAGAGTCCGTCATGAAGCTACTTGATGTACTGGTATACATATTGGTTTATTTCACTGCTATGCTTGCGCTCGTTGCCAGTAGTGATATGCGTTTGATGATCCCACTTATAGTATGGCTTGGATGCTATATAGGCTTTCAGTTCTATTTTGTACCTAAGCTAAAACAAGTCTCTAGCGAACAAGCTGATGCGCGCTCAGAAATGACAGGCCGAATTGTTGACAGCTACACCAACATCTCGACAGTCAAGCTATTTTCTTACACTAAACGTGAGGAAGAGTATGCTAAAGATAGTATGGATGTATTCATCCAGCCTGTTTATAAACAAATGCGTTTAGCAACTAGCCTTAATGTAAGTATTCAGACGTTAAACTACCTTCTCGTTTTTTCGGTTGCTGCGTTGTCTATTTATCTTTGGTCTTTTAATGCCATTAGCGCTGGTGCAATTGCCATAACTGTTGGCCTAGCGCTGCGGTTAAACGGCATGGCACAGTGGATAATGTGGGAAATTAGCGGCCTATTTGAAAATATAGGTACCGTTGCAGATGGCATGAATACTCTCTCTAGACCACTTGAAATTGTCGATCAAAAGACCGCTGCACCATTGGCTTTTAAAGCAGGAAAAATAGATTTTTGTAACACAACTTTTGCTTATAAACGAAAAGATGCTGCACGTCAGCATAATGTTATTGAAAATCTTAACCTCAATATTAAACCTGGGGAGAAAATAGGTGTTGTTGGACGCTCAGGTGCTGGTAAGTCTACACTCGTCAACCTATTACTAAGATTTTATGATACTGATAATGGTAGCATTAACATTGACGATCAGAATATCGCAGAGGTTAAGCAAGAGAGTTTGAGGCGTTATATCGCCATGGTGACACAAGACACGTCACTGTTGCACCGCAGCGTGCGAGACAATATTCTTTACGGTCGCCCAGATGCCTCAGAAGCAGAATTAATCGCAGCAACAAAAGAAGCTCAAGCGTACGACTTTATTCAAGATTTAGAAGATAGTCATGGAAATACAGGTTTTGATGCTCAAGTCGGTGAACGTGGTGTCAAATTATCAGGAGGCCAGCGACAGCGTATCGCTATTGCCAGAGTGTTATTAAAAAATGCGCCTATTTTGATATTAGATGAAGCAACATCGGCGTTAGACTCAGAGGTTGAACAGGCAATTCAAGAAAGCTTAGATGCACTCATGGAAGGCAAAACCGTAATCGCCATTGCTCATCGTCTTTCCACCATAGCGCAAATGGATAGACTAATAGTAATGGACGAAGGCAAGATTGTTGAAGAAGGCAGCCATCAATCCTTGCTAGCCTTGGGTGGCATTTATGCCAAACTTTGGTCCCACCAAACCGGTGGCTTTATTGGCGTTGAGTAACACCGTTACAAAATAATGCCACCGCCTTTTCAACTAATATGTCAAGCTCTGCTTCAGGAAGGGGAGCTTGCCATTTAATCGCTCGCTCCCAATACCCAAGCTTTTTGAGCGCTCCCCAGAAGTACGCGGCCGCAAGATCTGCATCAAAATCCCCTAAACAGCCTGCATTTGCTGCATCCTCAAACCACTGGATCATTTCAGCTTCACAATGGCTAAATTTGCCATTCAAGTTCTGAGCTTGTTCAAAGCTGCGCATAGATTCAATCATCACAATTCGTGATAAGCGCATGTAATCTTCATCATTTAACAACGTCATTGCACTTTTTGCGAGGTGCTGTAGTTGCACAGAAAAATCATAATTCGGAATAAACTGTATCGCTGTAATAGGCTTTATCCGTTCAATCAACAATTCAACAACAGCATCAAACAGTTCATCTTTTGTTGAATAATGTTTATACAGTGTTCGTTTGGATACTTCAGCTGATTGGCTGATCGACTCCATCGTGGTTGCTTGTAAACCTTTTTGCGCAAATTCTTCAATCGCTGCGCATAAAATTGACTGCTGTTTTGGTGAAAGTTGCGTCATCTACTTATTCTGTCTTTAATTAATAGTGGGAAAAGCGAGCCATCTACATAACCTAACGTTTGGATAAGCAAAAGGTCATCACTTAGGATGCCAGTATCTCATGGTTTATTTTGTTAGCCTGTGCATTTTTGACTACTGAATTTTACGAATTATCAATACCAGATAAAACGTAAATGGTAACAGTTGACCTAAAAACTCGCTCAAGCACCGCCCACACCAATGGGCAAAGGTTATTTAGCTGCTAAATCACATGGTAAGTTGTATACCAAGTAAGGCTGATATAGAGATAAGCCCTCTTTGTAATAAATCAACATTCCCTTTATTTTAATCAAAAAAGTCGTTAATAAAAAGTACACATGATCGTATACCTAAACAAAAGAAAAGTACACGGAGTCGTTTACCTTTTATTTCTTTAAGTATACACTAGCGTTTACTTGCTTAATTGTCGATCAAAGTGCCTTAACTTTGGTGTGGTTGAGACATGGAATTGCGTCAGTTGCCTATGTAATTATAGGCAACTGCTTGTTATTAAAGGCAAATTGCAAGATATTCCCAGTAAACCCGCTGGGCAGCATAAAATGATAATATAGAAATTGGAGTGTTCATGTATCCAACATCAATACGTAGTCGTGCAAAACACCTATCTTTTTTAATGCTCACACTTGGCGCTTTGTCCGCGTGTTCAGAAGCACCAAAACAAGGAGGTGGCCATGCAATGCCTCCTGCAAAAGTGAGCGTGCAGCAAGTTACCACCCAATCGGTTCCATTTGATATCGAGTTACCTGCAACGCTTGCCGGTGATAAGGAAGTAGAGATCCGTTCTCGTGTTTCAGGGATCATCGAGTCGAGAAATTTTGAAGAAGGTCAGTTTGTAAAATCTGGGCAATCGCTATTTACCATAGAGCTTAAGCCTTTTGAGTTAGCCGTAGAAAAAGCCAAAGCAGCACTGCAAGCAGCAAAAGCAAACGTAGAGCAAACTAAACGCGAACGTGACAGACTTGAGCGACTAAAAAACGAGCGTTCAGTATCCAAACGCGACTTTGATAACTCTGTTTCAGCATATGATGTTGCGATTGCAAACCTTGAGTCTGCCAAAGTGGCATTAAGGGAAGCTGAGCTGGACTTAGAATACGCAAAAGTTGAGGCTCCGGTTTCGGGTATTGTTGGACGAGAGCTGATGTCTGAGGGCAGTTATGTTTCAGGACCTAGCGTATTGTTAACAGAGCTAACTGATACTAGCACTATCCGCGCTCGTTTTGGCTTTTCAGAGCGCGAGCAATTAGCGATGCGAAAAGACGTGGAAAGTGGCTTATTGTCTTTACCAGAACACAATGAGTTTGATACCACAATTATTCTTCAAGATGGGTCGTTATACGCTCAAGTGGGTAAAGTAAACTTTAGCGATGTTCGCGTAAATCGTTTTACTGGCACCAGTGAACTGCAAGCTCGCATCCCAAACGAAAACGGTGGACTAAGACCGGGGCAATTTGTACGAGTCAAGTTATCTGGAGCCGTAAGAAACAATGCGATTGTGTTGCCACAACGTGCTGTATTGGATAACGGCACAGGTAAGTTTGTATACATTGCAACTAAGAACGAACAAGGTACGACCGTTGCCCTACCCGCACCAGTTAAAGTTGGTGAATGGGTTAAACTTAACAACGAAAATATGTGGGTGATCCGTGAGGGCCTGCAAACAGGTCAACCTGTGATTGTCGAGGGAATGGCTAGAATTTTCTTCCCCGGTATGCCGGTATCTGTGAGCGAGCAAGGAGAATAATCTGATGTTCTCCAAATATTTCATAAATAGGCCTATCTTCGCCTTTGTTATTTCAATTGTGATAGTACTAGCAGGTCTGGCAGCAATGCGCAGCTTACCAGTCGCTCAGTACCCTGAAATTGCCCCACCTCAAGTCGAGGTTCGAGCAGTGTACCCTGGAGCCTCCGCTGATGTATTAGAGCAAACTGTCGCGACCCCTATCGAAAATGCCATAACGGGTGTCGAGGGCATGATGTATATGACATCGACAAGCACCAACTCTGGCGTCACAACAATTGCGGTGACATTCGAGATTGGCACAGATGTCGACCAGGCTGCGGTAGACGTAAACAATCGTGTAAAGCAGGTTGAAGCTCGACTACCTGAAGAAACGAGACGTCAAGGCGTGGTTGTTCAGAAAACCTCTTCTAACTTCTTACAAGTTCATGCGTTTTATTCGCCAGATGGAACTCGAGATAGTCTTTGGACGTCAAACTACGTCACGATGAATATCCTCGACCGTGTTAAGCGAATTCCTGGAACGACCAACGTACAGATCTTTGGTGCTAAAGATTATGCCATGCGTATTTGGTTGCGCCCAGATATTATGAGTCAGCTTGAAGTTACAGCGGATGAAGTTGCCAGTGCAATTAGAGAGCAAAACTCTCAGTACGCGGCAGGTAGTATCGGTGCAACTCCAACCTCTCAAGACGCGCAGTCTTTGGTATACAGTGTTACCGCAAAAGGTCGATTATCTACCGCAGAAGAGTTCGAAAATATCATTGTTCGTGCAAATCCTGACGGCTCAACACTTCGCCTTAAAGATGTTGCACGCGTGGAACTAGGCTCAAAAGACTATAACTTCCAAGGTACTATCAACGCTAAAGAGGCTGTATTACTCGGTGTGTTCTTACAACCAGGTGCAAACGCACTGGATGTAGCAAAGGCTGTAGAAGCGGAAATTGAACAGATCAAACCTCAATTCCCTACCGGTCTTGCTCACGTTAACTCTTATGACACCACAAGATTTGTAGAAGTTTCAATTCGAGAGGTGTTAAAAACACTAGGTGAAGCAATGATCTTGGTATTCTTAGTGGTCTACCTATTCTTGCAAAACTGGCGTGCAACGCTAATTCCAACACTTGCGGTACCAGTATCTTTACTTGGCACATTTGCAGGGCTCTATATGCTCGGTTATTCAATTAACACATTAACCCTGTTTGGCATGGTACTGTCTATTGGTATCGTGGTAGACGATGCCATCGTAGTACTTGAAAACGTTGAGCGTATTATGCACGAGCAGGGCTTACAGGCTAAAGAGGCTGCGGTTAAAGCCATGCAGGAAGTAAGTGGCCCTGTCGTTGCGATTGTGCTGGTGCTATGTTCAGTGTTTGTACCTATCGCCTTTTTAGGTGGCTTAACAGGTGAACTATTCCGCCAATTTGCGATCACTATTTCGATCTCGGTTAGCTTGTCTGGTGTGGTTGCACTGACGATGACGCCTGCGCTTTGTGTGTTGCTGCTTAAGCACGAGCACAAACAAGATGCCAAGTTCTTCCTGTGGTTCAATGACTGGTTCCATCGTGTAACCGGACGCTATGTTGGTGCGGTTAGCTTTATGGTTCGCCGTGGTTTTGTTGGCCTAACATTGATGGCAGCCATGATTGGTGCAACGGTATTTTTGTGGCAAAAAACACCAAGCTCTTTAGTACCTGACGAAGATCAAGGTTACTACATGATTGCTGTATTTTTACCTGATGGCTCTTCACTAGAGCGCACCGCTAAAGTAGCCAATGAAGTCATCGCAGCTGCGAAATCAAACCCAGCTAACGAAAACGTTGTGGCGTTTACGGGAATGGACTTCATCGGCGGAGGTTTCAAAAATAGCGCCGCGACGATGTTTGTGACACAAACACATTGGGATGAGCGAGACGTGTCAGCGAAAGAACTTGTTGGTGAGCTATTTATGAAGACCGCACACATCAACGAAGCATTGGTACTTGCTTTTAATCCACCTCCTATCTTTGGATTGGGTACTACAGGTGGGTTTGAAGTCTTCTTGCAAAATAAAGGCGGCTCTGATCCTGCTAAATTAAAGCAAGGCATGCAGATGATCATGGCTGAAGCCCAGAAGAGTCCAATCCTTACAGGTATTCAAACGCTATGGCGTCCTGATGCGCCGCAGTTGAAAGTGCATATGGATCGTGAACAAGCCCGTGCCATGGGAGTTAATATCAATTCAGCGTTTAACGCTCTGGCTGCTAATTTGGGTAATTACTACGTTAACGATTTCAATAAGTTTGGTCGTGCATGGCAAGTAATTATGTCTGCAGAAGCCGAGTTTAGAATGACACCGGAAGATGTTGGACGCATATATGTGAAAAACAACCGTGGCGAAATGGTTCCTATCTCTGCCTTTACAGATATTGAATACAGCCGAGGTCCTGAAACCATGAACCGTTATAATAATTTATCAGCGGTGAAGTTAATGGGTGAAGCCGCGCCAGGTTACAGTTCAGGACAAGCTATTGCTGAATTTGAGCGTATCGCTAATGCAGTACTCCCCCCAGATATGACTTACGAATGGACAGGCTCTGCGTTTCAAGAGAAGCAAAACTCTGGTACCACTGGTATTGCGCTAGGTATGGCTGTGATCATGGTATTTTTGATCCTCGCGGCACTTTATGAGCGTTGGTCATTACCGGTCTCTGTGATGCTAGCACTACCATTTGGCACCTTTGGCGCACTAGTATCGATTTGGATTGCAGGACTCACCAACGATGTCTACTTCCAAATTGGTTTGGTGACGCTACTTGGCCTTGCCAGTAAAAATGCTATCTTGATCGTTGAATACGCATTGATGAAATACCAAGAAGGATGGAGTCCTGCCACTGCAGCACTAGAAGCCGCTAGACTACGCTTTAGACCCATCATTATGACTTCACTTGCTTTCATCCTTGGCGTTGTTCCTTTGGTGATGAGCTCAGGCGCAGGTGCAGGAGCAAGACACAGTGTTGGTACAGGGGTTATGGGTGGGATGCTCTCTGCGACTTTCCTCGCGGTATTTTTCTTACCATTATTCTTCTATTGGCTAATGGCAAGGCGACTATCAGAAAAACGCTCCAAACAAGCGCTTTCAGATGAGATTGCCAAACACCACAAAGAAGAGCATGTAGAAACAGATGAAGGGCTGGTGTAACCCGCCTTAATCGCAAGCCAAAGTAAAACGCCTGAATTTCTCAGGCGTTTTTGATCCTAAGCAATCTGAGCTTCGGATAATTATACCAATCTGCTTAATTAACCCGAGATCGG